>JBEIPT010000047.1:0-13582 GCA_040376895.1 Lysobacteraceae bacterium
AAAGCGGTGTCGGCATGATTCTGCATCTGGGCGCCAAAGTCCGGGCCATGCCCGAAGGCTCGCTGCTCATCGACGATCCCGATCGCCTGCTGCGATGGCTGGCGGTGGATCGGGCGTTCGTCGTGTTCAAGGATCTTGCCGAGTTCGAGGCCAAACGTGCGGCGTTCGTGCTGATCCTCAGGCAATGGATCCAGTACGTTTGAGTGGCTGCAAGGCGCCGGTGGTTCTTCTCCCGCAAGCAGGAGATGAACCACCGGCGTGCTGACACACGCCGCGATCAAGGACAAATGTCATCGCACTCGAAGCTGTTGCCGAACAACGGGCTGGGCAGGATGTCGGCACTGAATGGTTCCAATCGCTCGTTGAATCGCGTATCGCCGATGTAACTCGCCGTGAAGTCCGTTGGCCCTGTCCCAAGGGGTGTCAGGTCACAGAACAACTCCGGCAGAACGATCACGCAGATCTCGTTGCCGAGTACCGACTCGACAACGATGGTTCCGCCCGGTGTACCGGCACCAGGCGCCGCCGCTGCGAGCGTGACCGGAACACGCATCGGGGCGTTCTGGGCCGGTTGGCCGACACCCGTATCGGCGCGGAACGGCACGCCGACTGTCAGGATCACTTCGGCGCGGTTCACGATGTGGGTGGTGGTCGCAAAACTGCCCGTGTGGCCGGCATTGCCGACAAACTCCGCGCGCAAGGTGATGTCGGTGCCGACGTTGACCGGCACCAATACACAACTGCCGTTGCCGCCAGTGATCTCACAGCTGGCCCCGGCGCCATCGGAGACGGTGATCGGGCCGCTCGGTGTGCCAACGGTGGCGCTCGCCTGTGCGGTGACGGTCACCGGCTGCCCGAACACGCTCGGCGACGGACTGACGGATTGGATCGACATCGTCGAAGCTGCGGCACCCACGTCATGCGATTCGGTGTCCTGGCTCGGCGAGTGCTCGGCACTGCCGGGATAGTCGGCGGTGAGGGTCAAATTGCCTGTGGCCTGCGGAGTCAGCAGGCAGAAACCCTGTCCGCTGGTCAGTGTTGCCGAACACGAGCCACCGCCACTGGCTTGCACGGTCACAAGCCCGGTGGGAACGCCCGATGGGGCCGTCGCACTGAAGGTGACGGTGAATGATGCGCCCGGTGTGGATGGGTCCGGAGAATCATTGGTAATTGCGATTGTGCTGTTCACCCGGTCGATCTGGTGTGCCACGGCCTCGATGGCGGGCAGGGTGGTTGTGCTGCCGGAATAGCTGGCCGTGAGGGTAACGCTGCCCGATTGTGTCGGCGTGATCGCGCAACTGCCAAGGCCCGATGTCAAGGTTGCGATCGTGCAGGATCCAACATTGGGCGAAGTCGTAATCGAGACACTGCCGGTCGGTGCGGAACCTCCGACGGCACTGTTCACGGTCACCGAAGCCGTGAACGGCTGACCGACAAGCGATGGTTGTGGTGCTGTCGAGACACTGACCGAGGTCGCACGCCGGATCACGGCATTCAGTGCAAACTCGCTGGTGATTTCGCGCCCGGCGCGCAACTCGGCAGCGGTTGCGGTGATGGAAGTCATGCCCGAAACGGGCGTGATGGCGGGTGTGCTGAAGGAGATCGTACCGTCCGCAGCGGAGCTCACGTCCAGGGTTGCTTCGGGAATGGGCTGGTCACATTCACCCCGGTTGGTCGGATCTGCTGTTTGCACAAGGCAGAATCGCAGCCGAAAGCTTGTCGAGGGCGTGCTCGTCAACGTGCCGGTGATGACGATGCCCGACGGATCGTGTGTCGCGGCGCTGATCACGGGATGGTTCTGCAGGCCGTTCGCGCCGGTGTCGCTATCCGAAACATCGTTGAGCGTGGCACCGTCACTGCCCAGATCGATGGCAAGCCCGCCATTGCCGATCAAGGTGTTGCCGAACAATTCGGCTTCAGTCGTGGGTGGCGCGACGTCGATGGCGTCGCCGCCGTTGTCGCGGATCAGGTTGTTGCTGACCCGATGCCGGTCACCGCCATTGATCCAGACACCAGCCGACGCACTGCGGAACGAAAAAACGGTCCCGGCAACGACGCGGCCACCGATCAGGTTGTCTTGGATCCTCGCGCCTTGTCCTTCGACACGAATGCCGACGATGCCACTACCGATGACGTTGCCGGTCACCAGATCACCGGGCGCCGTGGCGACGCGCGAGAGGATGGCGCGAGTGGTGGTTGCCGTCGGAGTGGACACAGTGCTCGCCACGTTGGACAGCCCCTGTGTGCCGTTGCGGCGAACGCCGATCAAGTTGCCGTTGATGATGCTCGCCGTGCCCGTGCCGCCGCGGATCGCGCTGACATCACTGCTGGTTGGATTGGCGATCAGATTGCGGCCCGCGTTCGTACCATCACCGATTTCCCCGCAACCGATGACGCAGTCGATCAGCGCTGCCGCCGTCGACGCAGCGGCCACGGTGGTGCCGTCACTGCGGACACCGATGAAGTTGCCGAGGACCCGCGAGCCTGGCCCGAGCCGCAAGAGAGGCTGGCCGACGGTACTGGTGGTCGAGATCGACAGGCCCTGCACCAGGGCATCGGCACTGGTCTCCATTTGTAGCGATACGTTGCGGAGCTCAATCGGCAGCACGGCGTTGGTGCCGATGGGGTCGGTGTTCGCCAGCGCGTCGGCTTGCGAATAGCCGTCGATCTCGATGCGGCCAGTGATGGTCAGGATCGACAGCGCAGGCGTGATGACATGTGGCGCCGTGCCCTCGATCGCAAATGTGACCCGATCGCGCGTCGTTCCATTGTCGGGGTGCGCTTCGGCGGCCTGGACGGCAGCAAGGAAAGAGCCGGGTCCGATGGCCGCGGCATTGGTCACCACGAATGAATCGACTGCGGCCGAATAGGTAGCAATCGCCGGCCCCAGTTCGCTGGTCTCCACCAGTTGATTGGTGCCATCCAGTCGTGTCGCCGTGGCGCTGACAACGCCCAGGGATCCCGCGCCGGGAAAGTCGAGTACCAGATCGGTGAAATTGGCATTTCCGGAGGCGTCGGTCGTGACGGTCAGCACATCGTCGCTGACCCAGCGTGCACCGGCAAACGCAGTATTCGACGTGATGCGACGAATGGAGTCATCGGCGAAGAATTGCAACTGGAACGATGTGTTCGGCAGGGAATGTAATCCGCCATCCACTTCCAGCTGAAGCCCACCAATCCGTTCGGCTCGGGTCAGAACCGGGTAGTTCTGCCGGTTGTTGGAACCGGTGTCGGCGTCCAAAGCGTCATTGGCGGTCTGGCCGTCATTGCCGAGGTCGATTTCGATCGTGAGTGCGTCGAAGATCGTGTTGCGATCCAGGACCACGCCCACGATATTCGTGCCCAGCTCGATGCCCTTTCCGCCATTACCGGGTGCTGCGATCCGATTCGTCACGAAGCGCGCATTACTTCGCGGCTGGATACGGCCGGTATTGCAAACTCCGGTCGGCGTGGTTTGTCCGTCTGCGGCAAGCCCGAAGCGGTTCGATTCGACCAGGGTGCCAATGGCGTTCAGATGCAGGCCGGAACAACCGAAAGTGTTGTTCCGGATGACCATCGGATTGTTGTTGCCGGCCAGGGTCGAAGCCGAAGTGCCATTGCGCGCAGCAGTGAGACCATCCGGGAGCAAACCGAAGATGTTTCCCTCGATCGTCAGGTTGGTCGTAGCCAGATCGCCGACCGAAATGGCGCTGCTTGTCGTGAAGCCGGCAAATACGTTTCGATCGGCAATATCGCTTCCGCCGACGGAGGTCGGTGAACCGGCGATCGTCAACGCCGATCGCAGCATTGGTGTGGCGGTGGTGCCGTCAGGTTCGACGCCGAACCAATTGCCGTGGAGGTCGATGCTTGCATTGGCTGTGAAGATGGAAGAGCCAGCCGCGTCGGCATTGACCACGGACAGGCCACGAAATCTTGACCCGGCGCCCGAAACCGTGAAGCCAGCTTGGTTCGACAGGGACAAATCGAGGATGATTCGAAGGGTTGCGTTACTTTCGGTTGGGTGCGTATTGACCGCTGCGCCGGGCTGGGAATATGCATCGACGGTGACGGTTTCGACGATCGCAGGATAGGCCGATAGCGGCGTGATCCGGTGCGGACCGTCGCCGGGAATGGCAAACGTGATCTCGTCGCGCCCGGGTTGGCCGTTCGCTTGCAGCAGGGCGTCGCGCAGACTGCAATGTGCTGCGTTGCAGAGGCCATCAGCAATGTCGTTGGTCGAATTGACGACCAGTGATGCACCCGACTCGAACAGGAAACACTGGGAGAATTCGGAAGAGCCATTCGTCGGATGTCGAGCAAGCATGGTGATGGCTCGCCTACCGCTGTTCGGCCCGGTATACGGCACCGTCAATGTGAATGCTTCCGAGGTGGTGCGCAGGTTTCGGGTTGCCACACCAAGGAAGATTTCACCTTCGCCGTGCCCGGTTTCGTCACACCGATCGGTCGCGTGGACGGACAATTCATAGGCCAGGTCACTGGTGTTGCCGACGTCCAGCGTGCCGGTAACGATGAGGTCGGTTCCGGTTGTGGTGGCATTCGTGATGACCGGGAAATTCTGCAGGCCATTGCAGCCGGAGTCGTTGTCATTGGTGTCGTTCAGATTGACGCCGCTGTTGCCATGAAGGTCAACCGCCATGCCCGGCGTATTGACGCGAAACAGGTTGCCCGTCCAGTGATTGTTGTTGCCCGTTGTTCCGGTAGAGATTCCGCGGCCATTGTTGGCGAACAGATTCGGCGCCGTCGGCGTGCCGATGGTGTTGTTGGTCACCGAGGCGCCCAGTGAGAGTCCGCCAGTGTTGGGCACCGACAGCGTATCGGCAGCATTCGTTCCGAACATGTTGTTCAGTACCTGGATACCGGTTGACGAGTTGGAGATGGTGACGCCGCTCGACCATCCCGAGATCACGTTCCGATCTGCCACCGTGTTGCCACCCACGACGCTGTTCGCCAGGCTCAGCAGGTTGACGCCGATGCCGACGCCGATATCTGTGTTGCCGTCGACGGCCAGTCCGACGAAGTTGCCGGCGAACGTGTGGCCGGATGCGGGGCTGGGGCAATCGGTCCCGTCGACCCGTGTACCGCCGGCCAGGGAACCGGCTTGAAAACCACCGATGGAAAGCCCTCGGATCGTGCTGTTTGTCCCGCAGAGCGCCAGCCCGCGTGTAGTGCCGGACAAGCCGGCTCCTCCCTGAACACGCACCAGAAGAACCGCATTGCTGGTGTTCGGTGAAGTGTTCACCGCAGTTCCAGGCTGGGTGTAGCCATTGATCACTGTGGTATCCAACACCGTCGGCAATGGCGTCAGAATGGTGATGACGCGTTCACCCGAGCCGGGAATATTGAAGGCGATCGTGTCGGTGCCGACGGTATTGTTCGCGACGGTAATGGCCTGCCGGAGTGTGCAGGGACTGGCGCAGGTGGTGTTGCCTGCGTCGAAGGTATCGGCCGTGCTGTCGACCGTGAACACCGCAGCGCCGGCAGCCGGGATCAGTACACCGGAACAGATGACAAAGACCGCGCCGCGCAGTGCGGAGGACGGAAAAACGAACGGTTTCATGATGTGCTCCCTGGGCCCGATTGACACGCTAGGGTGTCGAGCGACAGCGCACCACTGACTTTGGACAGGTCAGTCATGGGTAGTTGAATATCGCCTTCCTGGCGTTTTTCAACGACGCCAGTCCGGTACACGACCGGAATCGCTCACGACGAATCAATCTCTTGCGTGATTGATTGGCGGGCGCGCCATCCATGGCGCGCTTTGGCAGACTGTTTTTCAGCACCCTGCCAAAGCCGCAAATCAGGTTCCGCGCGGTTTGGCCCGATGGGTCGCTTTGGCGGTCCAGGGGTCATCCGGCCAGGGATGTTTGGGATAACGCCCTTTCAGTTCCTTCTTCACTTCCGCGTAGGTCCGGTCCCAGAATCCCTTGAGATCACGTGTGACCTGGATGGGTTTCTGGCCCGGCGACAGCAGGTGCAGCAACAGCGGGACTCGGCCGAAGCCGATGCGGGGTGTGTCGGCCAGGCCGAACAGTTCCTGCAGCTTCACGGCCAACACCGGGATTTCGCCGTCGAGATAGCTGATGCGTCGGGTCATGCCGCTGGGTACATCCAATTCGCGTGGTGCTTCCCGGTCCAGCGTCTGTTTCTGCGTGTAGTCGAGTCGGGAACGCAGGGCGTTGCCCAGTTGTTCCGGATCGATCTGACTGACGCGCGTGACACCTTCGATGAACGGCGCTAACCAGGTGTCCAGCGATTCGAGCAGGTGCGTCTCGTCGCAGGGCGGAAACTCCTGCTCGGGTGCGGTTCTGCGCAGGAACTCGACGCGCGCACACCACTCGCGCTGTGATTCGGACCACGGCAGCACATCCATGCCGAGTTCGCGGATGCCGGCCAGCAACAGCGCCGTTGTCTCGGCGTTCTTCGGCGTCGGCACATGCCGTGAACTCAGCAGGATGCCACCGAAACGCTGTTCTTCGACACCGTCGACTGCCTTGGATTCGCGCAGGAACCGAAGCGTGGTGCGTTTGCTGAAACGATCAGGGAAGTTCCGACGCAGTACCGATTCGTCCAGTCGCGCGCCGCGTTGGATGACACTGTCGCGCTCGTCGAACTTGATGTCCGCAATGACCAGCCAGGGTTCGCCATATAGCAGTGAACCCTGACGCAGTTTGGCGCCGCGACCGTTCGCGAGCTGGTAACGCTCGGGATTACCCGGGTCCTGGCGTGCAATACGATCGGGATACGCGAACGCCAGCACTTCGCCCAGTGCGTAACGATCCAGATCACGTGCGCCCTGATCACAATGAAGACGCCGATGCCATTGGCGACTGTTCTGATCGATCTGCGCCAGCACATTCCGGTCGGCGCGGTTCCAGTCCATGCGTTGTTGTCGAAAATCGCACAGCGCGAACCATCGATCGGCGAGGTCGTCGCCGAATCTGGCTTCACCGCGCATGGGGTCGCGTGCTTCAAGGATGGCGATCAGATCGCAGGTCAGCGACTTGAGTGACTTGGGTGCCTTCAGACACGCCAAGGCCAATCGCGGATGGGTGCCGAGTGCCAGAACCTTCCGGCCGATGTCGGTGATGCGGCCCTCGGAATCCAAGGCACCCAATGTTCCCAGCAGTTCGCGCGCCTGCGCGAGGTTGCCGGCGGGTGGCGCATCCAGAAAGCGCAACTCGGTGCTGCCCCAAGCCGCAATCTCCAGAGCGAGCCCGCTCAACTCGATGCGCGCGAGTTCGGGGCGTGTGCCCGGTTCCAGTCTTTGTGATTCCGGCCAAAGACGATAACAATGACCCTCGGCTACGCGGCCGGCTCGGCCCGCACGCTGGGTTGCCGACGATTGGGCAATTGCCACAGTCTCCAGCCGCGACATGCCGCTGCCCGGGTCAAATGCCGGTTCACGTGCCAGCCCGGAGTCGATGACCACACGAACACTGGGGATCGTCAGGCTTGATTCGGCCACGTTGGTGGCGAGTACGACGCGGCGTCTGGCGCCGGGACGCAACACACGTGCCTGATCTTCGACATTGAGTTCACCATGCAGCGCCAACACATCGACGGGCCAGGATTCCTGTTGCACGTGGGCACGTGTGCGTTCGATCTCGGCCTTGCCGGGCAGGAAACACAGCAGATCACCGTCGTGCTGATCGATCGCGAGCTTGATGACCCGTTTCATGTGCAATTCAAGCGATTCGTTCGCTCGTGCCATGACGTGCGCGATGGCGACCGGGTACGCGCGGCCCTCGGCGGTCAATCGGGGTGCGTCGAGAAACCGTGCCAGGCGTTCACCGTCAAGCGTTGCGGACATGACCAGGATGCGCAGATCCTGGCGCAGGCTTTCCTGCACGTCCAGACAAAGCGCCAAGGCCAGATCACTGTGCAAGTGCCGCTCGTGGAATTCGTCGAACAGGACGGCGCTGATGCCATCCAGTGTCGGGTCATCCTGAAGCATTCTCGTGAGAATCCCTTCGGTGACCACTTCGATCCGCGTTCTGGCGGAAACCCGGTTCTCGAATCGAATCCGATAACCAACCGTACCGCCGACGTCTTCGCCGCGTTGTTCGGCCATGAACCCTGCAGCTGCGCGTGCCGCAATGCGGCGAGGTTCCAGCAACAGGATCTTGCCGGTGCACCAGGGCGCTTCCAGCAAAGCCGGTGGAACCTGGGTGGTCTTGCCGGCGCCAGGCGGCGCTTCCAGCACCAGTCGATTCGCAAGCGCGAGGCGGTCGAGCAGCTCCGGCAGCAGCGGCTCGATCGGAAAGCGGATCATGGCGGAAATCCGGATCGGGCCGATATCAGGCCGATTGCAGCCATTCGGCGGCATCCAGTGCGTAGTAGCTCAGAATGCCATCGGCGCCGGCGCGTTTCATCGCCAGCAGGGATTCCAGCACCACCGCACGTTCGTCCAGCCAGCCGTTCAGCGACGCCGCTTTCAGCATCGCGTATTCGCCGCTCACCTGATACACGAACGTGGGCACCTGGAACTCATCCTTGACGCGACGGACGATGTCGAGATACGGCATACCCGGTTTGATCATCACCATGTCGGCGCCTTCTTCGAGATCGAGTGCGATCTCGTGCAGGGCCTCGTTGCTGTTCGCCGGGTCCATTTGATACGTGTACTTGTTGCCCTTGCCGAGATTGCCGGCCGAGCCTACGGCATCGCGGAACGGGCCATAGAAACTGGAGGCGTACTTGGCGGCATACGACAGGATGCGTGTGTTCACGAAGCCGTGTTCCTCGAGCGACTCACGGATCGCGCCGATGCGGCCGTCCATCATGTCGCTCGGCGCGACTACGTCGGCGCCGGCTTCGGCATGCGACAGTGCCTGCTTGACCAGCGCCGCAGTGGTCTCGTCATTGACGACATAACCCTGATCGTTGATCAGGCCATCTTGTCCGTGGGTGGTGAACGGATCCAGCGCCACATCGGTGATCACACCCACTTCGGGGAAATGTTTCTTCAGCTCGCGTACTGCGCGCTGGGCCAAACCGGTGGGGTTCCA
Organism: Lysobacteraceae bacterium; assembly: GCA_040376895.1. Classification (GTDB taxonomy): domain Bacteria; phylum Pseudomonadota; class Gammaproteobacteria; order Xanthomonadales; family Ahniellaceae; genus Ahniella. The sequence continues at coordinate 9,009 of JBEIPT010000047.1, forward strand.
CGCTTCCGCAGCGTCGAGTGACTTGGCTTCGATCGGCGTGACCGGGAACAGCGCGATTGCCGGTACCTTGAAGCGTGCGGCGCGCTCGGCGTCCTTCAGCAGTTCGTCCAGCGACAGTCGATTGACGCCCGGCATGGAGCCCACTGGCTCACGCACACCACGACCCTCGCAGACAAACGTCGGCCAGATCAGGTCATTCGCGGTCAGCACATGCTCCCGCATCAGCCGGCGGGAAAAATCGTCGCGGCGCATGCGGCGCATGCGGGTGTTCGGGAAGGCCATGATGTGTTCCTCAAAAGGCAAGACCGGCATTCTAGCCAATGAGCGTTGAGCGTGTAGGCTGTAGTCAGCCTAGCCCGCGTGCAATCACGCCCAGCACGCGCTTGCCGCGCGCACCGGTGACTTCGGGCAGATTGCTGGCGCGGCCCTGCAGGGTTTCTGCAGCCATCCATGCAAAGGCCATGGCTTCGAGAAAATCGGCGTTCACGCCCAGGGCTTCGACCGTGGCCAGTTCCATCGGGGCGATGGCTTCGGCAATGGCTTTCATCAATACGGGATTCTGGACGCCGCCGCCACAGGCGAACACACGCAGGGTATGCGGTGCTTCGCGCTTCAGGGCTTCGGAAATGGAGCGGGCCGTCAGATGCAGCAGGGTCGCCTGCAGATCCGTTGCCGACAGGCTTGGGCGATTGCCTAGGCGGGATTCGAGCCAGGCCAGATGAAAGTATTCGCGGCCGGTACTCTTGGGAGCGGGGCGGGCGAAGTAGGGGTCGGACATCAGGTCGTCGAGCAGACCTTGGACCAAACGGCCGGACGCTGCAAAGGTGCCGTTCGTGTCGCACGGCAAACCCCAATTGCGGGCACACCAGGCATCGAGCAGGGCGTTCGCGGGACCGGTATCGAAACCGCGGATGCCACCTTCTGCCGAGAGCAGCGTGAGGTTTGCAATGCCGCCGAGATTGAGGATGGCGCGATCTTCATAGGCGGACTGGAACAGGGCCTGATGGAATGCCGGCACCAAGGGGGCACCCTGGCCGCCTGCGGCAATGTCGCGGCGTCGGAAATCGGCGACCGTGGTGATGCCGGTCAGTTCGGCGATGACATTCGGGTCACCCAGTTGCATCGTGAACGGCAAGACCGAGTCAGGTGAGTGCCACACCGTCTGGCCATGCGAACCGAGCACCGCGATGCTGTCGGCCGGGCGCTTGTTGATGTCGAGCAGGTTCAGTGCCGCCTGGGCAAACGCACGTGCAATCGCCACATCGAGTTCACCGAGCGCCTGCAGTGACACCGTGCCGCTCTGACCCAGCGCCAGGATGCTGTCGCGCAGTTCGTCGGGATAAGGTTCGGCGTGGGTGGCGAGCAGCCGTGGGCGGCCATCGGTTTCGATCAGGGCGACATCGATGGCGTCGGCGCTGGTTCCCGAAATCAGCCCCAGCGCAAGCATCAGCGTTGGGCCGAAACCGTGGTCGGTAAATCACCTTCGAGTCGGGCCAGCAGCTGCAACGCCGGCTTGACCGATTTGCTGAACGCAGCCATGACGCCAAGTGGCAAACGCTCGGGTGGCGGCATGGTGACCTTCAACGGATCACGATGAACACCCTTCACGCGGAATTCGTAGTGCAGATGCGGGCCGGAGGCGAGCCCGGTCATGCCCACGTAACCGATGATTTCGCCCTGACGCACACGGGCGCCCTTGGTGGCGACCATCCGCGACATGTGGCCATAAAGGGTGGTGTAACCCTGTCCGTGATCGATGACGACGGCGCGGCCGTAACCACCTTGCCAGCCAGCCGAGACGACGCGGCCATTCGATGCCGCCATGATCGGCGTGCCGCTGGGTGCAGCGTAATCGACACCGCGATGCGCACGCACGGTGCCGAGCACCGGATGTTTGCGGGCCGAAGTGAACCGTGAACTGATGCGCGAGAACTCGACCGGCGTGCGGATGAACGCCTTGCGCAGCGGACGCCCACTCTGGTCGTAGTACTCGAACTCGCCGCCCGGGCGCTGATAACCCACTGCTTCGAACCGTTTGGCGCGGTTGAAGAACGTGGCTGCGAGAATCCTGCCGCCGGCAGCGGGCTCGCCGTCGCGGTAACTGGCTTCGTAGACGACAAAGAACTTGTCGCCCTTGCGCAGGTCCTGCGCCATGTCGATGTCGTAGCCGAACACTTTCGCCAGTTCGACCACCATGTCGTCGCTGAGTCCGGCGTCTTCTGCCGCGGCGAACAACGAGCTGCTGATTTCGCCCGAAGCGATGTGGGTGCGTCGTTCGATCGGACGTTCGATCGTTGATTCCTGGATCCGTTCGCCTTGCCATGCAACCACTTTGCGAGTGCTGCTGTCGGCGTCGTACTGGATGGCAGCCAGACGCCCGTCATCCGTGCGCTTGACGCCGAGTCTTTCACCCGGCTTGAGGGTGGTCAGCGCACGTGCGTCCTGCATCTGTTCGAGCAGGGAGGCAAGTTCCTTCGCGTTCACGCCGATGTCGGCGAAGATCGTGCCGAGGGTTTGACCCTTCTCGACCGTCACGGTGGTCCATAGGTTGGACTCGTCGAGGCGGGTGTAATTGCCGTTGATCAAGGCCAGGCGGTCGTCTTGCCACGCTGGACGGTCGTCGACCGCCTTGGGCGGCAGCGGCAGCGTGATGGCGGGGCCGAGCGGCAGTTCGGCCTTGCCGAACACGTTGGCCCAACTCGGCAGAACCACCAGTGCCAGCAGTGCCAGGAGACCGGTGACGATCGAAATGATGCCGCGTTCGTGGCGCCACTGCAGCGGCGCACTGCGGAAGTTCTGGATGAAGCTCCAGTCCGGCCAGGCATTGTAGAAATGGCGGTGCCGACGTTGCGCGTGGCGACGCAGGGACTGGCGGCGCTGGCGGTGGCGGCGTTGTTCGTCGTCGCTGATGAAGAACATGCGGCGGGTCCTCAGCAGCAGCCGGGCAACAAGGCGCCGTTGGTGCGGCAAGCCTGAAGCGTGGGGCTACCAAACGAGGGCTCGATCAATTTCCGCATGGCTCACAACCTCGTCACGACTGTTTTGGAGGGCCGACAATAACCTTGCTTAGATTGTTCCGTCAAACCCTTGTTCTGAAAGGGAAAACTGAACGAAACGGTTAACGGGGATTTAACATGCGCGCCAATTTGTTCACGGGCGAAGCTGAACGGAGTCCGGGCTAAAGACGGTCGCGCAAGTCGATGATTTATCGGGAAAAGAGCAATGCGCTGCAGTCACGGATCCGCGCGTGGAGTGCCGCGAGGCCATCGGTCAACGCAGCCGGGCCGGGCTGAAGGATGATCGGCGATTTGACCTCGAAGATCTGGCCGCGCTGTACGGCGGTCACCGCGCTCCATCCCGGTCGGGCTGCAACCAGATCGGGCCGGAAGCGTTTGCCGCACCAGGATCCCAGGATCAGTTGCGGATCTCGGGCGAGGGTCTCGATGTCGTCCGGCAGGATCCGGTCGCGCCCGAGTGCCGCGCCGGACCGTTCCGGAAAGATGTCGTCACCGCCAGCGACCGAAATCAGTTCCGACACCCATTGGATCGCACTGAAGCGCGGCTCGTCCCATTCCTCGAAATACACGCGGGGCCGGCAGGTCAAACGGCTGGCTGCTTCGCGGACCTGGTCCAGCCCTCGATCAAGTTCACCGAGATACTGCTCGGCCCGGGTGCTGGCGCCCACCATCGCACCGAGCCGGAGGATGTAGCCGCGAATGCCGTCGATCGAGCGATGGTTGCTGATCCAGACTTCCACGCCGGCTTTCACCAGGGCTTGGGCGATTTCGGCCTGGATGTCGGAAAAGCCGATGGCCAGATCGGGCTTGAGCTCCAGGATCCGGTCGATGCGGGCGCTCAGGAATGCCGAAACCTTTGGTTTTTCCTTGCGGGCGCGTGCAGGACGCACGGTAAAGCCGGAAATGCCGACGATCCGGTCCGCTTCGCCCAGTGCATACAGGACTTCGGTCGGTTCTTCGGTCAGGCAGACGATCCGTCGGGGATAAAGATTCATGTGTGAATCTTGCCTGAGATTGGCGCCGATTTCGCTATCATCGGGGGTCCAGTTCAAGCCAGGTCGGGTACCCCACGATGAAAACCAGCGCCGAGATCCGCAGCGCCTTCCTCAAGTTCTTTGCCAGCAAAGGTCACGAAGTGGTTGCTTCGAGCCCGTTGGTGCCCGGCAATGACCCGACGTTGATGTTCACGAACTCGGGCATGGTGCAATTCAAGGACATGTTCCTTGGCGCCGAACGCCGCTCGTACACACGCGCTTCGACGGCACAGCGCTGCGTGCGCGCCGGCGGCAAACACAACGACCTTGAAAACGTCGGTTACACCGCGCGCCACCACACGTTCTTCGAAATGCTCGGCAATTTTTCCTTTGGCGATTACTTCAAGAAAGAAGCGATTCCGTTTGCGTGGGAGTTCCTGACCTCACCGCAGTGGCTCAACCTGCCGAAGGACAAATTGTCCGTCACGGTTTACCACACTGACGATGAAGCGTATGACCTCTGGGCGAACGTCATCGGCGTGCCGAAAGAACGCATCATCCGTATCGGCGACAACAAGGGCGC
>JBEIPT010000233.1:0-6116 GCA_040376895.1 Lysobacteraceae bacterium
GAAATCGCTGTGCGTGACGGTGCTGAGGTCGAGCATGAGGGCCCCCGAGTGATGGAGGACCGAGTTTAACAGGCGAACTGACCACGCGAGCCGACCAGGCGAGTGCAACCGTCGCACATTTCAGCATCCCGCGCTTCGGCGTTAACATCCGTCCATGAAAATCGCATCGTGGAATGTCAACTCGCTGAAAGCGCGAATGGAGCATGTGCTGGCTTGGCTCGAAGAAGCCAAACCGGACATCGTCGGCCTGCAGGAACTGAAAATGGAAACGGCGTCGTTTCCGACCAAGGTATTCGCCGATCTGGGGTACCAGACCATCGCGAACGGCCAGAAAACCTACAACGGCACGGCACTGTTGGCGCGATCGGAGCTGAAAGATCCGGTGTATGCCATTCCCGGATTCGCCGACGAACAGAAGCGCGTGATGGCGGCGACTATCGATGGCTTGCGCGTGATCGACCTGTATGTCGTCAACGGTCAGGAAGTCGGGTCGGAAAAGTTCCAGTACAAACTGGCGTGGTTGGAAGCACTCCACGGTTGGCTGGGCGAAGAGATCGCGCGTTATCCAGACCTCATCGTGCTCGGTGACTTCAACATTGCGCCGGACGATCGGGATGTCCATGACCCCGAGGCCTGGCATGAGTCGGTGTTGTGTTCAACACCTGAACGGGCGGCATTCCGGCGTTTGCTCGATCTCGGTCTGTTCGACTCGTATCGCGAACTGGAAGGCAACGGCGGCGCGTTCTCCTGGTGGGATTACCGACAGGCGGCATTCCGCCGCAACATGGGATTGCGCATCGACCTGCTGCTGGTCAGCGACAGCGTTCGTACGCGACTGAAACGTGTCGGCATCGACCGCGAGCCGCGCAAATGGGACAAGCCAAGTGATCACGCCCCCGTTTGGCTGGAACTATGACGGACACGCCTCCGTATGGGCTGACGGATGATGAGCTCGACGAGCTCAACGAATACTTCGCCACCAATCCGGGGCCGTACCAGTTTGGTCTGGATGCGGCACACGGCCTGTTGACGGCAGTTGTCGTTGCTCCCGAGCCGGTCGCCGCATCGGAATGGTTACCCTTGCTGATTGAGGACGAAGAGGGGTTTGGTGACGCCGATCAGGCCAACCGTGTGCTCGCCTTGATTGTCCGGCTGTACAACAGCGTCGTGCAGGAGCTTGAGGCCTTCACGTACCAGCCCATCTACTCCGAGACCGATGTCGAGGAAGGTGGCACTCGCCTCAGTCCAAAGGGCTGGTGCGAAGGATTTGCCGCGGGTATCGATCTCCGGTCAGAGATCTGGGGCACGAGGCTGGCCAGTGATCCGCGCCTGATCGAATTGATGGACCCCATCATTCGCCTGTCTGCCGAAGAGGGCGTGCTGGACATCGACGTGGTCGAGCCTGAAGAAGCCACCGACGACGAGATGCTGCCGGGCGAACAGCCGCTGCACGAACCAGACGACGTGGCCGAGTCCGAGTCCGACGAAACATCCTTGGGCACGCCGACTGAAACCGAAGAGTCCGCGCATCCGCTGACGCACTTGCTCGAGCCGATGAGCGAACCCGATTACGATGCCGCTCTGAATGCCGTGGCTGCGGCGGTTGCCGACATCCAGCAGTATTGGCGCGACTATCGCCCGGGCCATGACGAATCGTTCGCCGAAGCGCCGAAACTCATCCGCAGAAAACGCGGCGGGCAATGGGTGCACTGAGCCCAAACCTGTGGGCGAAGTGTTGGCCTGAATCCCTCCAAACCCTCCCCGAACCTCCGGCATCGGGGAGGGCCATTGCTCGGGCGAACTTTGGTGCAAGCACTCCATCGCGGTTGAACCCGCTTCCAGTGCTGGGATCGTGCCGCTCGACTCATGCTCCCACCTGGGGGAGCGGCTTCAGCCGCGATGCCTCGAACCCGGTCGCATCGCGGCTGAAGCCGATCCCACAGCTGTTGCTACTTGGCACGAAGTCCGCGACAAGCCGGCGCTGTCGGAGCTGCCAAGCGCGTATTGGTTGCTGCAAAAACCCAAGATGTCATTTTGATCAATGACTTACCCTGTGTCGCCATGGACAGGCCGCGCAGCGGCCTCCGGCAATCTCGTGCTTGAGGCAACGCGTCAGGCAAGCATCAGGTTGCCGCGTCGCTTCGCTCCTCGCAAAGACAGCTCAGTGCTCGGCTGACCCGCTACTCAAACCCATCCGCAAACCCTTCGCTGACAACATAGGCCAGACCCGAAGCGAGGCGGCCGAGATACTCGCCCTGCGATTTGCCAAGCGGCGTCGCGGCGGGCGTCAGCTCATCCAGCGCCTGATCCATCAGCGCGAGTCCCAGTGACCGCAACGCAGGGTCGCCGCTTTCGTTCGCTGCGCGCATCAGGGTCGCCGACAGAATCGCCTTGCCCTCGGGATACAGACAGGAATCGAGGCAGGGCATTGGCATGGAGCCCGGGCTCCATTCGGGCGAGAGCTCGGTCAGGTCGCCGCCCACGCGATTGCCGGTGAAGGCAAAATTGACCGCGTTCGGCCAGATGCCGCTCGCCGTTCCATTACCCGGCGGTGTATTGGCGATCTGCCGAAGGCTGCGTGCGAACGATCCAATGGCCTCCGACGGTGCAATCGCAGGCATGCCGAGCGGCGCATCGCCGGTGGCGACGTCGAGTCGATGCAGCTGATTGAAGTCGTACAGTGCGGCCATCCAGAGCTGGGTCGTCCGATATCGTCCCGGGCCGGTGATGATGCTGAGATCACCTTGCCCCGAAGGCTCCAGGAAGCCGAGTGTCTGACCGGTCACGGGGGCCCGAACCAGTGCAAAGTTCTGGGTCAGCCCACGGGCTGTGTTGCTCTGCCAATCGTCGAGAAAACTGGCGTCGATCGTGGTGCCGAGAAAATGGAACATCTCGTAGAACTGGTTCGCGACACGATCATTGAGGTTGGCAAAGGCATCGCCGATCGGATCGTTGGGGCTGCACACGGCACCCGGTGACAGGCCGCCGCGACTCGGGCACAGGTAACCGCGGAAACTCCTCGCACCTTGGCGCAGCCGCTCGGGTACGGTGCTGTCGCCGGTACGCCAATAGTAGGCAACCAGATTCTCGATGTACTGGTGAGAACTGTTGAAGTCGGCGCGGTATCCGCCATAACCGGCCGGGAACTGACCACAATAGAACAACGGGTTATCGGGGCTGCACCGCAGCATCTGCGTGTGCAGGCTGCGCAACGCCGCTGGTGTGCCGATCGAATGAAGCCATGTCGGATTACGCAGGCGCCACGCGGCAACGTTCGCGATGGCAGTGGTGTTGTGATAATCGGTCCAGGTGGCACACCAGTAGCTGTTGTCCCACTGTTGGGCAGGGGTCGGATCAAAGCCGCAATCGATCTCGTCAGATAACACCGGGCTGCCCCAATATCGCGGATACAGACCAAAAGTCTGCAAGCCCATCAGGCCCTTCTGTCGGCGCAATTCGATCGTGGATTCCATGGTCTGCACAAGTTCGTCGTCAAACCGTGCAAGCAACGGATCGCGACTGGGCGCTTCGATCGGAAATTCATCCACCGCACCACTGGCACCCAACCACGCCAACTCGGGCAGGCCGAGCAAGGGGCTTTGCAGTGCGCCAAGCTGATCGGCCAGGATGTCGGTCGAACTGGTTGCCGGTGGGTAGATGCCGAATCGATAGTTGGCGCTGCTGCCTTGGTAATGCCCAAGCCACACCGAGTTGTCGGCAAACGAGATCTGCGCTGCGAGTCCGTTGAAGCCGAGTGATTGCGGTTCGTAGTCGGCCATGTTCTCCAGGCTGATGGCCAGCGTGCCGGCGTCATGTCGAACCATCAAGGTCGGGGCATCGGCCCGAATCCCGTTCGCCAGAACCACCGCACCACTGCGCAATTCGAAACGTTGGGCAGCCAGGCGATCGGCCCGACGCATCTGGTGCAGACTGATGCCGCTGCCAGGCACGCTCTGGCTGGCCTGAAGCCCCGCTGTCGCGTTGGCCTGATAGGCAAAGGTGGGCGACTGAACGAAAGGTGTCGTCAGGTCCAACTGCCAACGGTCCAGACGTCGAGCGTGCGCCGCGTCATTGCAGACGATCATGCCGAGGCTGCACTCGGCGCCTTCCCAGTCGATCCACTCGCGTACGGACACACTGCCGCTGCCCGCAGAAAAAATCATTCTGCGACCGCCGCTGATGGCGCCACCGCCAACGGCTGGGTGATCGAATGTGTATTCGACGACCAGCACGGCGACCAGAGAATCCAGCTGCTCGAACGATATTCGACGCAGCGTGGTGTTGGTGCCATTCACACCATCGATGTTGGCGCGGACGATACTTCCCGACACCATCGACGTGTTGTTGGCCAACGCGGCTCCCGACAACTGGCCGGAAGTCCTGCTGATCACAAAGTATCCCGCGCCAGTATCGATTTCGATCTCGGTCGGCGTTTCGGTGCGAACGATGGCCTGAGCCGGCGCCGGGTTCGGCGCACTGGCGTCGAGCACGATTCGGAAGCGACGGGTCGTTTGAGCCGGCACACTCGCCGGAAAACGAACCAGAATCCATTTGATGGGCGCCTGGCTGTCTGCCGCATCCGACTGCCAGCGTGCCAGAACCCGGGCACTGGTCGGCAACACCTGCATCGCTTCATCGACCACGCGGACACTCGAGACGGCCAACAGCTGGTTTGATCTGGGCACCGGAATCGATGCACTGACCAGTTCGTTTGTCCGGGCGTAGTCCGACACATTGGGCACGTCGACCCAAATGTTCTCGGGTGCCGAGGGTGGCCATGCCGAAAAAGTGTTGCCGGACCAAAGCAGCATCAGGCTCAGAATGAACCAGCACATCCGATCCATCGGGATATGTTCCTTCATGGCGCAAATCCGAAAGTGGTCAGGATCTGAGTGTCGCTGATGGCACCCGGATTGCTCCAGTCCAGTGTCAGCTCAGCAGCAGCAAGATTGGGTCGGTCCAGTCGGAAAAAATCGAAGCTCACAGCCAGATCCGGGTCTGCGGCTTGCGGAGGGTTGTCACAGGACTGCGTCAACACGTTCCGATTGTGATGCTCATAACTGCACCAGCGCATGGTGGCCCAGTCGGTGTACGCCACAAATCCCAGTTGCACTTGCTCAGGCAAGTCTGGCCGATGGAACCGCCTCAACACACGCCATGGCAATGGCGCCGCCTGTGACGAAAGTTCTTGAACAAGCAGCAACATATGGGGGCCGATCCTGATCAGGCGCAGATGTGCGGCATCGGTCTGCGCGGCCGCGTCGGTGATCAACCGAGTGGATTGACTCGGGTTCGGTGGGAACGGATTCGCGCGCGTGGTCTTGTCCTCGAATTGGAAACGGCCCGGCAGATCGGCGGCACCCATCGACAGGAATACGTACGCCTCATGGCCCCGTTGCCACAGTGCATTGTCCTGTTCCACGTTGCGTCGCGGCGCACGCACCATCAGGCCACCCAGCGAATATTCGGTCTCCGGTTGACCGCCCTGAGAACTGCCCGGTGCCGACGCGCCCGGGTTCTGTCCCGCACGATTGCGCGGGCGCACGAGGGTGGTCGCCACGAAGTTCCCGCTCAGCTCCTTGTAGGTGAGCTCGGCCCGATAGTCTTCCCACCAGCCGGAGCTGCGCGGGATCAACAGCAAGTGACCTGGTACGCCCTGATTGATCGAGCGCACATCGAGCGAGTCGAATGGCCAGTGTTCGCGCAGCCAGATCTGTTCGAACTGGCCCAGTGATCGCGCATCCTCGAACTCGTCACCCAGCCAGTCGATCGGCTCGGATACCGGTGTTTCGAAGGTGTTGGAGAACAGATTTGATTGCGCCTGGGCGATCAGCGGAAGCAACAACAGGAAGGACACGAGAGGTCGACGGAGGAACGATGTCATGGCGATGTTGGCACGTTGGTTGCAAAGGTCGTACCGCACATAACGTGCCGAACGCGCTTTTTTTCTCATCGGCTTCAACACAAAACGGTCTGGCATAATCGATCCATGAAGTCAGGCAATGGATGGTCCAACGAGCAGTTTGCGCAGCTGATGGCCCGCCATGAGCCGGAATTGCGGCGAATGATCCTGCGCAAGGCGCGGGACAGCAGTCTGTCGGTCGACGAATTGCTGC
>JBEIPT010000078.1:0-11451 GCA_040376895.1 Lysobacteraceae bacterium
ACGGACGACAGCCAGAGTGCCTGGTCGCGATCATGTTCGATGCCGTAGATCACCCGGTTCGTCAGGCCTTGTCGTTCCCGCAGTATTTCCGGCTTCTGACCGGGTGTGAAGCGAACCAGGCCATCGTTGCTGCCAATCCACAATTGTCCGTCGGGGCTCTCCGCGATGTCGTAGATCAGTGCGTGGGCGATGCCGGTTTCGTCGGCTGGTACGGGTTCTGCGCGCACCTGTTCCTGGTCGATACGATCGAGTCCGTTCCAAGTGCCAGCCCAAAGGCGATCCTGCTGATCCAGATGAAGTGCAAACACGAATCGGTTGCTCAGATGCCCGGGTGTCTGCGGCTCCGCGTCAAGGCAGGTGGTGTTGCCGTCGTGAACCCGGTAGCGGCACAAGCCGTGTTCGGATCCAACCCAGAGTGACTGTCGTTCCGGGTCGAACAGCAACTGTCGGACGATCTGCATCCGGCCGCCCAACTTGAGTTCCGTCACCGTGCCGCTTGCCGAGTCGAATCGCATCAATCCCGCATCGGTACCGACGAAGAGGATCGAGTCGACCTGTGCCAGCGCCCAAACCTGTTTTTGTCCATCTCTGAGCGAATCGATCGGAAACAGGCGCTTCAGCGACTGGATCAGGCCTCGATCGGGATCGGTCTGAAGTTGGTAGACACCGTCACCGAACGTGCCCAGCACGTATTGGTCGCGTCCGGTCGGCAGGATCGCGCGGATTCGATCCGCAGCTTTCGCTTCGTTGGCAAACGTGCTCGGCTTGTAATGGCGGATGCCGTTGGCGTCGAGCGCAATTCGCTCGAGGCCCAGATTGAAGTAGCCGATCCAGAGTCCGCCGGTCGGATCCTCCAGCATGCTGATCGCCAGTTGTTTGGTGTGGTCGACCGTTCGGCCCAGCGCGCGGGGCGTGATGAAGCATGTGCACGATTCGTCGAAGCGTACGACCCCTTTGTCCGTGCCTGCCCAGACCCGCCCCTGGGCGTCCATCAGAAGGCTCTCGACCCGCTGCGCGGGCAAGTTGCTGTTGTCGCGTTCGAACAGGTCATGGCTCTGGCCATCACTGCGGATGCGCAGCAGGCCGGTCGGCATGGCGGCCACCCAGAGATTGCCGCGAGCATCTTTCAGCAGAGCACCGACATCGGCTCCAGCGACTTTTCGGAGTGCTGGCCAATCGGGTTGCGTACAACGGTCACCGAGATCCTGCAAAAGGCACAGTCCCTTTTCGGTCCCGATCCACACGCCGCCGTCGCTGGTCTGAAACAGCGAGCGAATCTTGTTGCTCGGCAGGCCGTTGCCTTCGGCGGTCCACTGTCGCTTCAGGGCGGCGCCCGTGTGATCGAACGAAATCGCAAACACACCGCGATCGCGAGTGCCGATCAGGAACTGTCCGGGTCCGGTCCGCAACAGGTCATCGATCGAGTTGCCGCGCAGGGCAGTGGCGATCGGTTCGGGCAGGGACTGAAACGACTCCAGCCGGAGGTCGAACCTTTGCAGGCTGCCGGCCCTGGTGCCGACGATGAGCGCATCACCGTCAGCCAGGATTGCGGTCACGAAGTTTTCGGCGAGGGAGTGACTGGATTCCTCATCCCGCCTGAAGATCTGGAAAGACTGGCCGTCGAAGCGGTTCAGGCCGTCTTCGGTGCCGATCCACAGGAACCCTTGCCCATCCATCGCCAGCGCCCAGACCGAGTTCTGTGACAGTCCGTTGTCGATCGAGTAGAGGTCAACCGGTCGGGTATCAAAGTTGGCGCGCACTCCGGACGATGCTGCAAGCAGCAGGGCAAACAACAGCTGAAGTCGGCTTCGAAGCGGCATACGCCGATACTAGCTGCTGGATTTGGGTTGTTTTCCACTTGATCCGTCAAGGTTTCGGCTGTAATTTCGGTAATAACAGAAATAAAGGAATGCCCGTGAGCGTCGAAACGATCCCCGCACTGGTTTTGTATGACCGAAGTTGCCCGATCTGCGAGACCGAAATGCACGCGCTGAAAGCCATCGACAGGCGCGCTCGGTTCGACCTTCAAGATATCTCGGTCTTGCCTGCCGGAGCCAGCTACAGCGGGTTTTCGCGCGAAGCCATGATGGAAAGCCTGCACGTGCGCACGGCCGATGGGCGTTGGCTGATCGGCGTTTTCGCCGTCCGGCATGTCTACGAATTGGTCGGCCGGGGTGCCTGGTGGTGGCCCACTTACCTGCCGGGCGCCGGGACACTGGCGAAATGGGCGTACGGCTGTCTGGCCCGAAACCGTTACCGTGTCTCGCGTTGGGTGCCCCGTTGGAGCCGGCCGGCAAAGCCTGATTGCTCGGGAAGCTGCCGGATCTGACCGTCCGGGTCGGCGTCACGAATCAATGGCTTGCGCGGTACATGGCAGATCCGGAAGGCTTGCGGGCCCCAAGGTGTCGTCCGAGGGCGGGCTGAGGCCGAAAGCCCCCGCGTGTTACACTTTCAACCTTTCGCGCGGCCTGTTCATGGCCTGCGGCCAACGCTCGAAGGCGATTGCCTAAGAGCTTGATTCAAAAAGGTTGTTCGATGTCAGAGTTCGCCAAAGAAATCATCAAGGTCAATATCGAAGACGAGATGCGGCAGAGTTATCTCGATTACGCCATGAGCGTGATCGTGGGGCGCGCCCTTCCGGACGTCCGCGACGGCCTGAAGCCGGTCCATCGCCGTGTGCTGTTCGCGATGAACGAGTTGGGCAGCCACTACAACAAGCCTTACTACAAGTCGGCTCGTATCGTCGGTGACGTCATCGGTAAATTCCATCCGCACGGCGACAGCTCGGTCTACGACACGCTGGTGCGCATGGCGCAGCCATTCTCGCTCCGCAAAGTGCTCGTCGATGGACAGGGTAACTTCGGTTCGGTCGACGGTGACCCGGCTGCAGCCATGCGATATACCGAGGCGCGTCTGTCGCGACTGGCGCATGAACTGATGGCTGACATCGACAAGGAAACCGTCGACTTCACGCCGAACTACGATGAGAAAGAACTCGAACCGACGGTTCTGCCAACCCGTTTCCCGAACCTGCTCGTCAACGGCTCGGCCGGTATCGCGGTCGGCATGGCCACGAACATTCCGCCACACAACCTCGGTGAAGTGATCGACGGCGCGATCGCCTTGATCGACAACCCGGAGCTCGGCATTGATGATCTGATGACGATCATCCCCGGCCCGGACTTCCCGACCGGCGGCACGATCAATGGCGCGTCCGGCATCATCGATGCGTACCGCACTGGCCGCGGCCGAATCCTGATCCGTGCCAAATGTGAAATCGAGACCGACGAGGACAATCGTGACGCCATCATCGTCACGGAGTTGCCATATCAGGTGAACAAGGCGCGGTTGATCGAGAAGATCGCCGAACTGGTCAAGGAAAAGAAGATCGAGGGTATTGCTCCGGATCTGCGCGACGAGTCCGACAAGGACGGCATGCGCATCTACATCCCGATCAAGCGCAACGAATCCGCCGAAGTCGTGCTCAACAACCTGCTCGCGCAGACGCAGCTGGAAGTGGTCTTCGGCATCAACATCGTGGCACTGGTCGATGGCCAGCCGAGAACCCTGAATCTGAAGGACATGCTGGATGCATTCATCCGGCACCGGCGCGAAGTGGTCACCCGCCGCACCGTGTACGACCTGCGCAAGGCGCGCGAACGTGCACACGTGCTGGAAGGCCTTACGGTTGCGCTCGCCAACATCGACGAGATGATCGAGCTGATCAAGACCTCGCCGAACGCCCAGGTGGCCCGCGAACGATTGCTCGCACGTCCGTGGGAGCCTGGTCTGGTTCGTGCGCTGCTCGGTGAGCGTGGCGCCCATCAGTCGCGTCCGGAAACGCTGTTCGACCATGAAGGTCTGCACGAGCATGGTTATCAGTTGAGCGAAGTCCAGGTGAAGGAAATCCTGGACATGCGCCTCAACAAGCTGACCGGCCTCGAGCAGGAAAAGCTGACCGACGAATACCGTGTGCTTCTGGAAACCATCCGTGGCCTGATCGAGATCCTCGAAGATCCGATTCGCCTGTTGGCCGTGATCCGCGAAGAACTGGTCAACGTCAAGGAAGAGTTCGCCGACGATCGTCGTACGCTGATCCAGGTCAACCAGGACGATCTGCGCAACGAAGATCTGATCGACAAGCAGGATCTGGTGGTCACGGTCTCGCACACGGGCTACGTGAAAGCGCAGCCGGTGACCGACTACCGTTCGCAGCGTCGCGGTGGGCGTGGCCGTTCGGCCACTGCGATCAAGAACGAGGATTTCATCGAGAACATCCTGGTCGCGCACAGTCACGACACCGTTCTGTGTTTCACCAGCGCAGGTCGGGTGTTCTGGCTACGCACGTTCGAGTTCCCGATGGCCGGTCCGAACTCACGCGGGCGTCCGATCATCAACTTGCTGCCGGCCCTGGAGCCGGGCGAAAAGATCAATGCCATGTTGCCGGTGCGCGAGTACCGCAGCGACCAGTACGTGTTCTTTGCCACCCAGGCGGGTGTCGTCAAGAAGACGCCGCTTTCCGACTTCTCGCGGCGTCGATCGATCGGCATTCGCGCGGTCGAACTGGATGAAGGTGATCGCTTGATCGATGTCGCCATCACCGACGGTTCGCGTGATGTGCTGCTGTTCGCGTCGAACGGCAAGGCCGTGCGATTTGCCGAAGACGAAGTGCGTGCCGTGGGCCGCAGCGCTCGCGGCGTGCGTGGCATGACGCTGGCTGTCGGCGAGCGAGTCGTCAGCATGATCGTGGCCGACATCGGCGACATCCTGGCGGCTACCGAACGAGGCTTCGGCAAACGAACCGAACTCGGCGAATTCCCGCGCAAGGGGCGCGGTACGCAGGGCGTCATCGCCATCCAGACTTCCGAGCGCAACGGCAACATGATCGGTGCCGTGCAGGTGGTCGAAACGCACGAAGTCATGCTCATCTCGAATCAGGGCACACTGGTGCGCACCCGTGTTTCCGAGATTGCGCAGGTAGGCCGCAACACCCAGGGCGTGACGCTGATCCGGTTGCCGGACGACGAATCGTTGGTCAGTCTGGCGCGTCTCGAGGCATTGCCTGACGAGTTGGACGAAGCCGCCGAATTGGATGGCGCCGTCGCGGCCGTGGTCGACATTGCAGCCGTTCCAGGTGAAGAGGCGGCGGGTCCTGCGTCCGATGCGGAGCCGCAGGCATGAAGAGACTGATGCTTTGCGCCCTGCTGGTGTTGTCCACCATGCGGGCGGAGGCGGCGGTCGCGGATGTCACCGATCGGGTAGCCAGTGCCCGTGATGCGGTCATGCCTTACGTGGTCAGCATCATGGTGGTCCGCGAAGACCACGCGCAGGGGCGCTCCGAACTCCGGGTTGCCAGTGGCAGCGGCACGATCATCAGCAAGGATGGTTATGTCGCCACGAACGCACATGTCACCGATAGCGGACGCAAGTTCCGTGTCGTGCTGGCCGACAAGCGTGAGCTTCAGGCAACGCTGGTCGGCGAAGACGCGCTGTCCGATCTGGCGGTCCTGAAGATCAAGGATGTCCCGGAATCCGGGTTTGCACACGCCCGATTTGCCGCCACCGATCGACTGCAGTCCGGCGAGATCGTGCTGGCCATGGGTGCCCCCTGGGGTATGGCTCACTCGTTGACTCAAGGCGTAGTGAACAATCCCGAGCGGCTGATGATCTCGCTGTTTCAGGACGAATCCGACTACGAGCAGCAGCTCGGCAAAAACCAACCGACCGCACGATACTACGCGTGGATCCAGCACGACGCCGCCATTGCGCCGGGCAACTCGGGTGGTCCACTGGTGAACCTCGATGGTGAGATCGTCGGCATCAATACGCGCGGCAACCTGTTCGGCGGAGACATGGCGTTTGCCATTCCTTCGTCGATTGCCCGAGTCATCACCGAACGGCTCATCACCGACGGTGAAGTGCCGCGCAGTTATTTCGGATTCGGTCTGCGTTCGCTGAAGAACTCCGGTTTTTCGCGCGGCGTATTGATCAGCTCTGTGCAGGTTGATTCCCCCGCAGAACAGGCAGGACTCAAGCCGGGTGATCGCATCCTCGCGATCGACGGCCACGAACTCAACGTTCAGCAGCCGGAATCCGTACCGCCTGTGCTTCGTGAACTCACTGAGCGCCGGATCGGCAGCGAACTGCGCCTGATGCTGGCGAGCGACGGCGAAGAACGCGCGATCACGATGCGTTCGGTCGCCTATCCCCCGGACCTCGGGCGAAATCTGGAACTGCGTGCACTGGGACTGACGTTGACCGAATTGACGCCAAGCATCGCGCGCAGCCGGCTGCTCAGTCGCGATGAAGGCTTGCTCGTCACCGGCGTGGCACCTGGACGTCGTGCTGCCACGGCGCATCCGCCATTGGCCGTGGGCGACGTGATCCATCAGGTCGGCACACAATCGGTTGCGCGGGCTGCCGATCTGGATCGCCTGTTTGCCGATTCTGCTTTTGCCGATGGCGAACATGTGCTGCACCTCGAACGTAATGCCGAAATGATGGTGTCGCTGATCGACGCGCGTCGTGACGATCGACGCGAGTCCACTTTGCGCGATCTGCCCAAAGCCTGGATCGGTATCCAGACGCAGCCGCTCACGGGGACCACCAGCAAGAAGATTGGCGGCCCGGACAACGGCGGATACCGCGTCACGCGCGTTTACCCCGGTCCGGCGCTCGACGCCGGACTGCGGGCCGGCGACATCATCCAGAAGATGGCGGGTGAAGTGGTGCCGGTGACCGGTGACATCGGCGATGAATCCCTGCAGCAGCGGATTCGTGATGCGCTGCTCGGCGAACCTCTGGTGATCGACCTGGTTCGCGAGGGCAAGCCGCTTTCTGTGTCGGTCCTGCCCAAAGCCACGCCGACGCCGCCGGGCAACCTGCCGGGCGCGCGTATCGATTGGCTCGATCTTGAAGTTCGCTCCCTGAGTTTCTTCGATCGCGTCGATCGTGAACTGGATGCGGAAGCCAGGGGTGTAGTGGTTGAGCGAGTGGAATCCGGCGGCCTCGGCGGCCTGGCGTTCCTGCAGGTCGGCGACGTGATTCTCGAGGTCAACGGTTCGCCGGTGACCGACCTCAAGCGGTTTGAGGCGTTGACCGATCGCGACGCGCAAACATCCAACCGCAATACCAGTTTCCTCGTGCTGCGTGCCAATCGGACGCGTCTGCTGTTCCTCGATCCAAGCTGGATGGACAAACAATGAACACGATGCGCCTGCTGCTGGTGATGGTGCTGATGGTTTTCGGCGCGCATGCCTCTGCCGAGTACGACGCGGAAGGCAAGGCGATCTTCAAGACACTGATGGACAACCATGCCACCGCATTCGTGCGCGTGAATTGGGTCATGGCAAGCAGTTACATGGGCCAGGAGCAGACGCAGGAATCGTCCACGACGGGCGTGATCGTCGATGCGTCGGGCTTGGTTCTGGTGCCCCGAATGGTCGTTGAACCGACCAATCCGAACGCCGCAAAATTGACGCCCGAACAGCGCGCCACATTCAAGATGACCGCGCGTGATTTTCAGATCCATTTTCCTGGTGAAGACAAACCGCTGCCTGCCGAGGCTTTGACCAGCGATGCCGATCAGGGCGTGGCGTGGCTGAAGATCAAGGATCCAGGTGCGCGTACATTCGCTTTCGTCGACACCACCGAGTCGGAACTGGCGTCGCCAGGTCAGTCGTACTACGTCATCGAGCGGCTTGAAGAGCGTTATGGCGAAAAGCCGATCATGTCCTGGGGCATCATCCAGGGCGAGATCGATGTACCGCAGAGAGCCCACATCGTCACCGGTGCCTTGGGTCTGGCGTTCTCGGCGAAAGGTCGGGTGCTCGGTTATGTCAGTCCGAACTTTGAAGGCATGGGTAACGACAGCTTCAGCATGACCGGCGGATTGCGCATGATGCTGACGCCTGCCAAACGACTGCACAGCGCGAATCTGCGCGCCGCCAGCCTGCTCACCGAAACCGTCGCGCCCTGAGTCCGGGGCGGCCCATGCAGACCGGAACGTCGCCGCTGGTTTCGGTGCTGATCCGCAGCATGGATCGCCCAGTGCTCGAGCGGGCACTGGATTGTGCTGCCCGGCAAACCTATCCCCACATCGAAATGGTTGTCGTCGGTGCGTGTGGTGCTCGTCATCGCGATCTGCCGGATCAATGGCACGGGCGCCCGCTGAGACTGGTTCGAAGTTCCGTGCCGCTGCCGCGCGCCGAAGCAGCGAATGCCGGGCTTGATGCCGCTTTCGGCGACTGGATCAACCTGCTCGACGATGACGACGAATGGACCGAGGACCATCTGGAACACCTTGTGGCGTTTGCGCTGGAAGGTGAGACGCGATTGGTGCACTCAACCGCCGAGATCCGCAACGAGCGTAATGAACATGCTGGTTTTGTCGGGCGCTCCGGCACACACATGCAGCTGTATTACCAGAATCGCTGGCAACCGACCGCAACGCTCTTCCATCGAAGTTTGATGGACGATGGCGCACGATTCGACCCTGCATTCGAGATTCTCGAAGACTGGGATTTTGCGATCCAGTGCGCGCGGCTCACCGCATTTCGCTGGTTGCCGGAAGTGACCTGCATTTGGCATGCCGGGGCTGGCGAATCGGGTTGTGGGGTCGGCGCGAATGAAGACCGCGCCCGCCATGCCGTGTTCGCGCAGCGCGTGCGCGACAAGTGGCGCGGCCAGTTCGAGGAATGGATGCAGGATCCGCGCGAGTTGATGTTCCTCGGTCAGCGTCACCTGAAGGAAGGTGATGCCGCGACTGCGCTGGAATTGCTGGAAACCGTGCTCGATGCGCTGCCGAACGATCTGAACGCACTGAACCTGTGCGCCATGGCGAACATGCACAATGGCCGTCTGGAACGCGCCGAAGCCTTGTTGCTCAGTGCCGAGCGTTTGCGTCCCGGTGTGCCGGCAATTCGCGCGAATCTGGCATTGCTGCGGACGAAGGTGACCACCGGTAGTGCCCGGTGATCGTGTAACGGAAGAGAATATCTTCGCGGACGGCTCCAGCGCCGATATTGTGGATCACCAATGGACGTTTGGTGCCCGCCACGAAGCTTGAATCGATCAATCCGATATGCGTGATGCCACCGCCCAGATTCCACGTGACGATATCGCCAGTCCGATAATCGGCCACATTCTGCGACACGGACAATGACGCACCCTGACGCTGCAGATACCGCATCAGGTTCGGGACACGACGATGGTCGATGTTGCGGTCCGGTTTGCGCAAGCCCCAGTTCTTCGGATACAGCGAAAAGTTCGCGCGCATGTCCTCATGGACAGCGCGCTGCAGGTCGAAACCATAGGCGTCGCGGTAGGCGCGGATGACCACGTCGGTACAGACACCGGTATTGCGCGGGGCGTCGCCGTTTGGATAGTCCAATCGGCGATAACTCGGGTCGTAGGTCAGTGTCACGCCAATTTGTTCGGCCGCTTCGCGAACGAGTTGTTCCGGAGTTGTCGCTGACACGGTTGCACAGGCAGCCAGCATCAGGAGACTGGTGAATGTGAATCGGTAGAGCAGTAACCCGGTCATGGCGTTGTCGTCTCCTGGTTACTTCGTTAGATTGGCCGAAACCACATTGGTTCCCGCGGTGAGTGGGTACACCTCCCCGTGGATCAGATACTTGAGATGCCCATGAATGACAATGTGTATGCCGCGCCGCAAGCCCAATTGATCGATCCGCAGACTTCGCGGCCCGCGTCTGATCCGTTTTATGTCGTGTCGACGCTGAAGTTCAATTTTCTGTTTTACCTGACGATGGGTTTCTACTCCATCTACTGGTTCTATCGGCACTGGAAAGCCTGGAAGCGCCACACAGGGCGAGATCTGTGGCCGGTGCCCAGGTCGATTTTCAGTATCTTTTTTGTGCATTCGCTATTCGCACTGTTCGAGAAAACCCGAAACCCGATCGTTGCCAGAAAGGGCGACTTCTGGGCTTCGCTGTTCGTCGTTGCTGCGATCTTCGAGAACATAGCAAGCCGGTTTGCTGGTGACGATCTTGGCTGGGGGGACCTTGTTTCACTTGGATGCTTGATTCCGATCGGCATTTCCTTGAGTTGGGGACAAAAGGTCGCGAATTCTGCCTGTCTGGATTCCGATGGCTCGCGCAACGCTCACTTTTCAATCGCCAATATCCTCTGGATGGTGTTTGGTGGTCTGTTCTGGCTGCTCGTGCTCTCGGTTCTGGCACTCACGATGCTGGATACCGGAGTGCCGGTCATTCAATGAGTGCCAACTGTTTGCTTGTTGTCCCTTGACCATTCGATCGGAATGACATTGATGTGACACACGCAGCATGAACCGCTCGGCGCCAATAGTGTGAATGCTCCACCGTGGAACCGAAGAATGGCCTCATCGCGAACGCGGAACGTGGTCCATCGACCGCGGCGGGTCGCGGCAATTGAGGAATTCAACATGCGTCAGAACGTCAAGATCAAGAAGGCTGCGAAGCCGGTTCAGGGTAGCGATGCCGGCCGCACGTTGTGGCTCGCTTCGCTCGGTGCAGTTTCTATTGCCCAGAAGCAGGGCGAGAAGGCCATCGAAGCGCTGGTCGCTGAAGGCACGTCTTATCAGAATCGTGCGGTCAAGCTGCGCAAGAATCTGAACAACGATGCACGCAAATTTGCTGCTGGCGTCGAAAAGCGCGTGGCCGGTCTGGTCAATCCGATCCGCAGCCGCGCCGTCAAGAACGTCAAGGAAGTCGAATCCGCCGTGTCCGAACGAATCGGTTCCGTGCTGGGTCGTTTCGGCGTGCCGTCGAAGGCCGACGTGCAGGAACTGCTGACGCGCGTGTCCGAACTGAACCGCGAAATCAAGGCTGGCACCCGCAAGTCGGCGCGCGCCTGATCAGCGAATCAAGATGAACGAAAGCCGGCCTTCGGGCCGGCTTTTTTTTGCCTGCGCCTTGCATTTAATTCGGTAATGACCGAAAATACCGTCACGCGACCTCAATCAAATCAAGGAGTTCGCCATGTCATTATTCGAAAGATTACTGATTCTCCAAATTCTGATGGGTGCGTTCGACACCGTTTGGCATCACGAATTGATCGAAAGACTGCCCGCCCGAGTGACCCAGCGTCGAGAGTTGGTCTGGCACGCGTTGCGGTCCGCACTTTACGGCGTTCTGTTTCTCATGCTGGCACTTTTGCGGCCCCAGGGTTGGTGGCTGCTGCTGCCGGCAGTCTTGTTCACGATCGAGTTGATCATCACGTTGGCCGACTTTGTCGAGGAAGACCGCAGTCGCCTGCTGCCGGCGACGGAACGTGTCCTGCACACGCTTCTCGCGATCAATGCCGGCGCGATGATGCTTGCCTTCGCACTCGAACGACAGTCGGATTGGGCTGCGGCAACCACAATCGCTTGGCGTCCATTTGACGCCTTCTCTGGCCTTCTACTGGTGAGCGCTGCGGTCGTGTGGTTTTCGGCCGCGCGGGATGCCC
>JBEIPT010000557.1:0-2092 GCA_040376895.1 Lysobacteraceae bacterium
AGGTGCTGGCGCTCGAAGAAGCCTTGCGCCTGAAGAGTGGCGTGGGTGTCGCGCGATTCCACGAGGGCATGAGTATTGTCCAGCGAGATCGCAACGCCGCCTTCTTCCAGCAGCCGGATGGCGCGCGATTGTTGTTGTGCGCTGAAATCGGCTCGGAAGGTCGCAACTTCCAGTTTGCCCAGCACTTGGTGCTGTGGGATCTGCCGACCGATCCCGATCAGCTCGAACAACGTATTGGGCGTCTCGATCGTATCGGTCAGAAAGGTGATGTCCATCTGCACTTCGCGTGTTTCGAGGACAGCGCTCAGGCGGCTTTGTACCGCTGGTATGACCAGGCACTCGATGCATTGCGCAGCAGCCCGCAGGATGGTCGCGAGCTGTATCGACGCTTTGGTGACGAACTTGTCGAAGCCGCACGTGCTTTCGCGCTGGGCCAAACCAATGCCGCCGAGCAGTTGGACGATCTGATCGGTCGAACCCAGGCTGCGCATGAAGAACTGGCTCGGGCCATCCAGGAAGGTCGCGACCGTCTGCTCGAGCTGGCCACCCAGCGTGCCGCGTCGGAAGAGAATCTTCTGCGATCGATGAACGCTTCGGATCTGGATCGGACGCAGGACGATTTTGTGCTGAAACTGTTCGAGCAGTTCGGCATCGAAAACGAAGAGTTGTCCGAGCGTGTGGTCGTCCTGGATCCCGAATACCTGAATACCGAGGCATTTCCCGGCTTCGGCAGTGGCCCGAGGCAGGCGACGTTCGATCGTCACATTGCTCTTGGGCGCGATGACCTGTTGTTCCTGCGTGTTGACCACCCGATGGTGCAGGGCGCGCTCGACCTGCTGCTCAGTGCCGAGGCGGGCAATGCCACATTCCTCGTCGATCCGGTCCTGCCGCTGCGCAGTGCCTATCTCGATGCCGTGTTCGTGCTCGAATGTATGGCGCCACCGGAGCTGCACGTCGATCGATTCCTGCCGCCACTGCCGGTGCGCGTGATCATCGATTCCCGTTTGAAGGAACATGGTGATTACGCCGCTTCGGAAGAAGCCGTGCGCCGGGCCGGTGATCTGCAGTTGGATCCGGCGAAATTGCGCAAGGTGCTGAGCCAGTTGGTTCCGCCGATGCTGAAGAGTGCAACGGGTGTGGCCGAAAGACTGGCGCGTCGTGAAACCGAAGCGGCCATGCTGGAAGCCGATGCCGCGTTGGACGCCGAAATCAATCGGTTGACGGCTCTCGCGCAGATCAACCCGGGCGTCAAGCCGCAGGAGATCGCTGCAGCACAATCGGAGCGTGCCGAGTTGCATGAACTGATTCCGTCTTCGCACCTGCGTCTTGATGCAATTCGACTGGTCGTCAGTCCGGATTTCCTGAACCTCATGAAGTAAGCGGAATTCGTTCCGCCGGAGTCGTCATGCTGAACATCACTGCCGCAGCGCAATCACATTTTCGCCGGATTCTCGATCAGCAGGACATCGAAGGACTGGGTGTCCGCTTGAGCGCTGTTGCCGCCGGTACGCCCAAGGCTGACTGCCGCCTGGAGTTTTGTGAGCCCGCCGATCTGGACGGGAATGAGTGGGCGGTTGAATGTGATGGTTTCACGGTCTACGTCAGTCACGACAGCGTGGCCTGGCTCGACAGTGCATCGATCGACTATCAAACGTCCGCCACCGGTGGTCAGCTCAGCATCAAGGCACCCAAGATCAAGGGCCAGGTGCCGGAAGCGGACGCCAGCGCGATCGAGCGAATTCGCTACATCCTGGAAACCGAAATCAACCCGGGCCTTGCTGCACACGGTGGCCGTTGCACCTTGGTCGAGTTCACCGCCGATGGTGTGGTCGTGCTGCAGTTCGGTGGTGGTTGTCACGGTTGCGGCATGGTCGAAACCACGGTGCGAGAGGGCATTGAGCGCACGCTGAAGGCGCGTGTGCCGGAAGTGACCGCAGTCGCCGATGCCACCGATCACACCACTGGGCAGCGTCCCTACTACAAGCGCTGAGCTTTGGACTGGGCTTTCTTTGCAGGTTGTTACTGAGCAAAGCGAAGCCCAGCCATCTACGACAAGGCTTGAGGCAAGTAGCCGGGCTTCCCTCGTCAGCCC
>JBEIPT010000606.1:0-1708 GCA_040376895.1 Lysobacteraceae bacterium
CGCCGTGGCCTGGGGTGTCTGTACGGTGTATGTTCCGATGGCGCGTTCCTGCCCACCGCGCTTCATCACGACCGGACCGGTTTGGGCATCGAGCGGCACATGGACCACGATGGTCGTATCCGTCCACTGCGAAACCGTGGCGAGGTGCCCGCCAAAGAGCACGCCATCCTCTGGGTTCCTAGATGTCCCGAATCCTTTGCCGAACAGCACCACCTTCGTTCCGACCGGGCCACTCGTAGGATCGACCCGCACCGACGCCAGCACCTTCATCGGCATCGAATTGCTCACCACCTGCTTGACCGGCGCACAGCAGGACCCGTCCGGCAACGGATCGGATGAAGCCATGCGAATCACCACATCTCCCGACTGCACATTGCCCGGCAATTCCACTTCAATCTTATCGTCGCGCCACTTGCGGACGCGCACTGTCACATCGCCCACTGCTACGCTATTGACGCCGAAAATCGTGTTCGGATCACGCGGGCCTGGAGTGTTGCCGAAATGTTCGCCGGCGATCTCTAAAATCGAGCCCGGCTCCGCTTCTGCCGGCGACACCGACTGAATCACAGGTTGTAGCCTGGTGAACGACCCGGCCTTCACGTGCTTTTTGCCGATAATGACATCGACCGGTCCATTCGCAGCCTGTGACGGCACCCGCACTTCGATGAGATCCGGATCCCACCGCTGAATCAGCGCCGGCACACCCTGGAACGTCACCTGATTGAACCGGGTCGACTTGAACGGACCGAACCCTTTGCCGGTGATCGACAGCGTGGCTCCCGGCACGGCGGCACTGGGATGCAAAGCCGGTGGTTCAGCCTTGGCTGCCATGGAATCGACGGAATTCGCCAGTAAGGCCAACCCGATGATGGCACAAGTTATATATTTCATGGGATTCACTCCCTACGGATACCCTCTGAGTGAGCCTGCCGGGCAGGCCGGGTGAGGATGAAATGATGATACGCCAGATTAAACGCCCCGTACGTGGCACAAAAACCCCACGCAACTGAGGCAACGAAGCCGGATGGGGGTGTGGCATCAAACCAGGGGACTTCCGGACTATAACAAGCGGTTTTTTTTGATGTCAAGGCAAGCGGCGAGGGCAGAATGAAACCAAAGCACCGTTACATCAGGCTTTCACTTGCACGAGTAATTCAAGTTCGATGGCCGCATGCAGCGGCAGTTCCGCCGCGCCCAACGCGACTCGTGCATGCCGTCCCGCCTCGCCGAAAATCTGCACCAGCAAATCGGAGGCGCCGTTGATCACCGCAGGCTGCTGCACGAATCCGGTAGCCGACGCTACATGCCCGACGACTCGCACGATACGGTGTACACGATCCAGCGAACCGAGCTCGTGTTTCACGACCGCCAAGGCATTGAGCAGGGCCAATTTCGCCGCTTCAGCTCCCCGCTCTACCGTCACCTCCTGCCCCAGCTTGCCCGTGACCGCGACCTGCCCGTCGCGAAACGGCAAAATGCCGCTTAGATACAACAGATCACCGGCCAGCACCGCCGGCACGTAACTCGCGACCGGTTTCGGAGGCGCCGGAAGCGTGATACCGAGACTGCCGAGCTTCTTGTCAATCGACATCCAGAGATCCTTTCATGTGCAAGCGCTCGGTTGACGCTAAGAGGCGCGCGGCTCAACTGTCGAATTCTGCTGAACGCCTGGAATATCTCGAGCACCGAATCCTACGTATACGTCATC
>JBEIPT010000339.1:0-4268 GCA_040376895.1 Lysobacteraceae bacterium
GCCGCTGCGGTCACCCATGGTCTGACGCTGGATCCGCGATGCTTCGGAACCCGCACCATTCGGTTGCCGATAGGTGCCATAACCATTGTCGGGTTCGCCGATCTGGTTATAGCGATTGTTGCCCTGCGCCGAGCGCCAATCCAACGGATCAACACCGCGCGTGTTACGGAAGAACGGTTGCGGACCGGCCAGGTTCTGGCCCTGGTTCGGGTAATGACCTTGAACGCCCTCGTTGCGCCAGCCGAACACATGGGTCTGGTCGTAAGGCTGGACCTGCACGCCCGGCGATGCCATGCCGCGATAACGCGACATGCCGGTGTACGCCGCGATTCGCTCGGATTCGTTGCGCGCACTGCCATAGCGGTGATAGTCGCCCTGGTCATAGTCGTTGTATCGACCGTCCAGACGATTGCGGCGCGAGACATTCTGCTGCCAGCGCCAGTCGTAGTAGTTGTCCCAGTAGCTGTACCGGGACGGCGCATAGGCGTGGTAATACGGCCACTGGTAGCGCGAATAGTGGATGCCGAAATAGCTGACCGGGAACCAGGTCACGCCGTAATAGAAGTGCGGCGAGAACACCGGGTCGTAGTAGTTGCGGTAGGTCGGCCACAGCACCGAGTAGTAGTCGGACCAATAGACGTAGTCCGGCGAATACGACGAATACCGGTAGCTCGTGTCGTATCGGGAACCGGAGTAATGGGCCTGTCGGTCGTAGGAATCGTACGAGTCGTAGTAATCGTCCTCGTAGTAGCCGTAGCCGTCATAGACCGCGCAACCGGAAAAACCGGTGACGGCGACGGCCGCGGTGAGGAAGAGCTTGGCAATTCGGTTCATGGCTGTCCCCGGAGTAGGTCGTTGCAGTCTTGATACTTGCGCGTGAATTCTGGCTTAACTGAGGCCAATCCGGGGCAATCCATTCAGGTTCCCGCGCCGAAGCCGCCGCGACGGCACCTTGAAACCTCGATTTCTCGCTCTGGCGCCCAGCAATGATGCGACCTCCAGCACTTCATGCCAAGCTGGACGGTTGAATCAAAAGGATGTTGAACCGCGGTTCCCGACGCGTGAGGGCAATGTTAAGGTCGATGATCCCTGATGAACAACGCCATGACGCTCCATCGCTCTTCCGGAAACTGGAAACTCGGTCTGCTGCTCGCGATCGCGACCGCGCTCTGCTGGGCGACGTTGCCGTTGACCCTGCGAGTATCACTCGAACAGATCGACGCCTGGACCATCACCTGGATCCGCTTCGTGACCGCGGCGATCGCGCTGTTCTTCTGGCTGCTGCTGCGTGGCCGGCTGGGCGCGTACAAGGCTCTGAGCGGGCGGCACTGGCGGCTCATGTTGTTCGCGGGCGTAATGCTGGCACTGAATTTCATCGGGTACCTGTTCGGCCTCAAATTCACTACACCGGGCAACGCCCAGTTGTTGATCCAGGCGGCGCCGTTGATGATGGCGCTGGGCGGCATCTACTTCTTCAAGGAACACTTCAGTACCGGGCAATGGCTTGGCCTCGCGTCGATTGTGCTCGGCCTTGGGCTGTTCGCCTGGGATCAGGCCAGTTCCACGTCGGTTCCGGCCACGAACTACCCGCTCGGCGCCCTGATCGTGATCGCTTCGGGGCTGGTCTGGGCCATCTACGCACTGGTTCAGAAGCAGTTGCTGATGACGATCAGTTCGCAACACGTGCTCTGCTTCATCTATGCCATGGCGGCCATTCTGCTGCTGCCGCTGGCCAGCCCGGCGCAATTGCTTGAACTGGACAGCAAACACGCCTGGGCATTGGCGTATTGCTGCATCAACACGGTCGCGGCCTACGGAGCATTTGCCGAGGCTCTGGCGCACTGGGAAGCGTCGCGTGTCGGCGTCGTGCTGGCGTTGACGCCTCTGTTGTGCGTGCTGACGGTGCACATTGCCCATACGATGAATCCAGGCTTGATCGCACCCGAACATATCAACCTACTGGGCTGGGTCGGGGCTGGACTGGTCATCCTCGGATCCGCCACCGGGAGCCTGACGCAGAAGCGGGCCGCTGCAGCGCTACCGAAAGAAGGCTGAATTCCGGCGCTGCCGTGGCATATTCGTGATCGAGTGTTCAATGCTGAAGTAACAACGGGCCTTCTGATAGGCTCGCGCCCGCAATGAATATCCGACTCCTTACGCTTCTGCTGGCCATGATTGCCGGCACCCTCCCCTCCGGCGCCGTCGCCAAGTCCGAACCGCATCCCGGTTCGCGGACATTTCTTGCCGAACTCGCCGCCGAAACCGGGGCCGATCGCGCGCAGAAACAACAATGGCGCAAATTGCTTGCCGAGGCCAAGTATCAGGACAGCATCATCAAGGCAATTTCGCGCCCTGCCGAAAAAACCAAACCATGGAAGGAATACCGGCCGATCTTCATGACCGAGGGCCGGATTGCCGATGGTGCGAAGTTCTATCGGGAGAACCGTGAACTGCTCGACCAGGTCGCGCGCGAAACCGGCGTACCCGCCGAAGTGATCGTTGCGATCATCGGCGTCGAAACCAGTTATGGCCGCATCACCGGCAGCTACCGAGTGCTGGATGCACTGACTACGCTCAGTTTCTACTACCCGCCACGCGAACCGTTTTTCCGCGGTGAACTCAAACAATACCTGCAACTCGGTGGTCGCCTTCCCGGCTCGCTGGACGCACTGAAGGGGAGTTATGCCGGAGCCATGGGCTGGGGCCAGTTCATGCCGACCAGTTTCCACAAATGGGCAATGGACGGAGATGCCGACGGCAAGGTGGATCTCTGGGGCAGCAAACACGACATTTTCTACTCGATCGCCAACTACTTCGTGGCGCATGGCTGGGAACGCGGCATGCCGGTCTGTGATCGCGCTGAAGTTGCGGCCAATGCCGAAGTGCCGGCAGTGAATGGGACCGAGCCCGTACATACGATCGGAACGCTGCAAGCGATGGGTTACGCCGGCTCGGGCGCCGACCTCGATGTGTATCTTCCGGCAACGATCCTCGATCTCGAAGGCGCCGACGGCAAGGAAACCTGGATCACCTATCGCAACTTCTACGTGATCTCCCGCTACAACCGGTCCCCGTTGTATTCGATGGCGGTCCACCAGTTGAGTCAGGCGATCGCCGAACGCGCGAAGGCAACCCAATGACACTACGTTTGATGCTGCTTGTGCTGGTCATGTTGGTATCGGCCTGCGGACGCCAGTCGACTCGCCCTTCTGCGCCCCCAGATGTCGACCGCGCTCCGGCGATCCCTCGCGACGTGGCAAACGTACCGGACGAAGTGCCCAGACACGAACCGCAGAGCATCTACGGCAACCGTTCGCCGTATACCGTGCTTGGACATACCTACCGCGTTTTGCCTTCCAGCAAGGGTTATCGCGAACGCGGCATCGCCTCCTGGTATGGCGAGAAGTTCCATGGCCGCCTGACCTCGAACCGCGAGCAGTACGACATGTACCGCATGACTGCGGCCCACAAGACCTTGCCACTGCCGACCTATGCCCGCGTGACGAGCCTGGACAACGGCCGCAGTGTCATCCTGCGCATCAACGATCGCGGTCCGTTTCACGACAACCGTCTGATCGACCTGTCGTACGCGGCGGCAGTCAAGCTCGGGATCCACATTCGCGGCACGGGCCTGGTCGAAGTGGAAGCGCTGGATCCGGATCATCCGGACCTGTCGGACATGCCCCCGCCGCCCCCTCTGCAAACCCATGACCTGTTTGTGCAGATCGGCGCCTATGGCAGCCGTGACAACGCCCGTGCCATGGCTGACCGGCTCGAAGACCTGGGTTTCAAGGATGTGTTTCTCGACCGTGTGCACGTTGGCGGCGAATTGCTGCACCGGGTGCGCATCGGGCCGATCAAGGCCGTCGACGAAGCCGATCGCATCATTGCCGAGTTGGCCCGAGCGGGCCTCCAGAGCATCCGAACCACCATTGACTGATTGAGAACATGAACAAGCTTCTTGCAACGACCCTGGCCTTGCTGGTCTGCCCCGTGCTGGCCGCACAAACGCCCAATACCCTCCCGCTGCCGAATCCGGCGCAGACAAGCAATGCGCCGGTACCGCCGGCACCTGAACTGACCGCCACACACTATGTGCTGGTCGACTATCTGACTGGTCGCGTACTCGCCGAGAAAAAAGGCGATGAGCGCGTGGTTCCGGCATCGATCACGAAGATCATGACGTCGTATATCACCTTCGATGAACTGAAGAAGGGCAACATTCACGGCGATGACGAGGTGCTGATCAGCGAGAAGGCCTGGCGCAC
>JBEIPT010000166.1:0-7811 GCA_040376895.1 Lysobacteraceae bacterium
CGCATGAAGCGGTGCCACCGACACTGCTGCCGTCTGCAGCGCTGCGGCTGGACTCGGCACCTGACCCAGCAAGTCGATCCGCTCGTCACCTAGCCAGGACCTGATTCGTTCCGGGTTAGCGCCTGCCAGGCGCAAACGTACATCGGGTCTTGCCTGCCATACCCGCGGCATCACGGTTCGCAGCAACCACCGAAGGCCGCTCTGATTCGGCCCATAGGCCCAGTTGCCATGGAATATCAGATGCTCCCGCGCGGCAGCATCCAGCCCTTCGGAAAACTCGTCGAGATCCACGCCATTCGGTGCCACCACCAATCGCTCAGGTGACCCGAGTGCCATCGCATCGGTGTTCGCACTGATCACCGAACCTGCGACGCGTCTGACGGCAAGTTGTTCGTGTCGGGCCAGACGACGACCCTCTTCAACGAACAGGCGCGATACCGGCCAGCCCGCCGATTCGGCGCGCGAATGCATGTTCACCGACAGTGCATCGACCAGATCCAGAACGATCGGCACTGAATGGGCCTCCTCGATCAGCCGTTCCAACCGGACCAATTGCAGATGCACCAGATCGAATCGAGGCTGCGCACCCAGCATTGCAGCAAATTGCTTTCGCAGGGCCGGAGCATCGAACAGTGCAAGTTGTATGGCCCGGCCACCGAACATGGCACATGCCGCGCGCCACACCATCGACGGCATATCCCGCGGCACCATGATCACCTCGACACCCAGTTCGCGCATGGCAGCCAGTGCCGGATGGGTTTCAGGCAATTGCTCGAAACTCAGCAGGGTGATGGCATGCCTTTGCGACAACTCCCGGATCTGGGCGCTTGCGCGCATCTGATCACCACGAAACGCGGCACCGGGAAAACGATGGGTCACGAACAACACACGCATGGATCAAGAGCCATCGCGGAAACGATCATTCTGGCCCAGCACCCCGGTGTTGTCGATACACTGCCGGCCCCGTCAAACCATGATCCCGGATGCGCGTCCTGATCCTTGCCAGCAAGTGTCCATGGCCGCCCATCGATGGTGGCCGTCTCGCTTTGTGGCAAACGATTCGGGCGCTGCATGGGGCAGGCGCCACCGTTCATGTGTTGGCACCGGGCGCTGCAGCCGACTTCGATCAGCTGGCAAACTGGCGGCAAGCGATGTCACCTTGTGCGGGACTCGACCTGTATCCGGGCGAACCGCTTCCGTGGTGGCGCGCCGGTCTGGAGTCGATCCTTCATCGGGATGCAGTGGGCCTTCGCCGCCATGCCCATGACCGGAGCCGTGCCACGGTACGCGCGCGGATCGAGTCCTGGGCGCCAGACCTGATCCACGTCGAAGCCTTGCAGGCGGTCGCGGTGCTGGGTGCACCACCGTGGCCGAAGCCGGTGGTCCTGCGCATGCAGAACGTCGAGTCGTCGCTGTGGCGGCAGTGGCCCGGCAGTGCCTGGCAAAGGCCATTGCTGCGCCTGGAATCGGCACGCCTGCGCGAACACGAATGCAGATTGATGCAGCATGCCGCGGCGACGCTGGCCATCACCGAACCCGATGCTTCGGAATTGCGCGGACTGCTGCCGGAACATCGCGCCGCGCACGTGCAATGCTGGCCGGTGCCCTTTGATGCCGAACTGCCGGCTGCTGACGACGACCAATCCGACAAGCCTCTGGTCGTGGTGCCGGGCAGTCGGGGTTGGGGACCCAACCGTCAGGCCTTCGATTGGGTCCGCCGTGAGTTGGCTCCTGCGCTGGCGCGAATGGTGCCGGGATTGCCCTTGCGGATGTTCGGGCCTTTGGGTGACCCATCGGTGTCGGCCAACGTGCAGTGTGCTCCTGTTCCCGATGACGCGCGTGCACTGTTTCCGCGCCATGGCATTGCAGCGATTCCGTTGTTCGCCGGTTCGGGGGTGCGCATGCGCATTCTTGAAGCTTGGGCGCGCGGTGTTCCCGTTGTTGCAACCCGTGTTGCCGCGCGTGGCCTGGCGATTCGTGACGGGCAACACCTGATGCTCGCCGACGATGCGGAATCCTTTGCCAAAGCCCTTGGTGAAGTCGCCGGAAACGTCGAACTCCGGCGCCGACTCGTCGATGAAGGTCGCCAGTATCTGCGCACGTTTCACGACCCGTCCGAACTGGGCCCATCGCTGATCGGGCACTATCGGGCTGCATTGGCAGCGTCGGCGCCATGAACATTCTGCTGACCGGGGGCAGTGGATTCATCGGAAGCCATCTGGCAACGGCATTACACGCAGCCGGACACGTCTTGCACAACTTTGATCTGCGTCCAGCAGCCGATTTCCCCGGACAAGACCAACACGGTGATGTGCGCGATGTCGCGGCCCTTTCACGAGCGGTCATCGGCATGGATCTGGTGATCCATCTGGCCGCAGAACACGCCGACGATGTCACTCCTGAATCGCGGTATGCCGACACCAACGTGCGCGGCGCACAGCATCTGGTGCAAGCCATCGAGAATGCGGCTGTAAGTCGCGTGCTGCTGTTCAGCTCGGCCTCGGTCTATGGGCTCGGCGATACCACCGAACAAGCGCCCCTCAGTCCACACACGCCTTATGGGCACAGCAAAGTCGCAGCGGAGCAACTGCTTTCCAATTGGCAGAGCAAGGCGCCGTCCGAACGAGCCTTGCGAATCCTCCGACCCTGCGTCGTCTATGGCCCGGGCCACCACGGCAACATGCGTCGGCTGATCGACGCGGTGGATCGTCCGCACCTGGTCCTGGTCGGCTCCGGTCGCAATACCAAGTCGATCTGTTATGTCGGCAATCTGGTCGCGGCCACGCTGTTCGATCTGGCCATGCGGCCAGGCCTGCATATCCACAACGTGGCCGACACGCCCGACCTCGACATGCACTCACTCACTCGCCTGATTCGGACCGAACTCGGTCGTGACCCTGATGCGGCATGGCGCGTGCCGATGACGCCAGCACTCGCGTTTGGCCATGTCTGCGACCTGATCGCGCGCGTCGGCGGCCCGCGGCTCGAACTCAGCGCGGCTCGGGTGCGGAAGTTCTGCTCCAGTACCAGCCTGACCGCGACGAATCTGCTTGCAGCCGGATATCGGGCACCGTTCGATCATGTGACAGGCATTCGCGCCACGCTGTCATCGCGGGCACGGTCGGACGCATGAGCCTGTTCGACCGACGCTTGCTCGGCCACGAAATCCTGCCGGGGTATGGCTATTACCTGGCCGTGCTGGCCTGGATGCTGTTGCTCCTGCCCTGGCAGGTTCACACCCTGGGCGACCGCCAGTGGGCGGTGGTGGCTTTTTGTCTGTCGCTGCATGCACTCTTGTTCGGCCTCGATCTTGCACTCGCCCCTTTGTTGCTGCGTGCGGCCGGTGAACGTTCGGATACCGGGCACATTGGGCGCTTGTACCTGCACAGCCACATCACTGGCCGGCGCTGGGCTCTGGTGCTGGCCTTGGGGTTGATGATCGGGCTGGCGATCGGGACGAAGATGGGCCTTGCCGCGCCGATGACCTGGCCATCGCTGATCCTGATGCTGGCCCTGTTCCTGTTTCAGATCCAGAACGCCTTTGCTCTGGCGATCTGGAACGGGCGCGGCCAACAACGGCTGGCCAGCGGTCGTTCCGCGATGTTCCTGATGGTGCGCCATGGGTTCGCCAGCGTGTTCATCGGCTTTGGCGCTGCCACTGCCGAGACCTTCCTGCTGGGTCTGGTCCTGGGTGCCGCGATCGAGTGGCAGGTCAACAGGCGATCCTTGCTTCGCCAGTACCCGCCGCAGACGAACTCGGACCCGTCCTCACAAACGGCCATGGCGCTGCTGCCCTGGTCGCTGGCATCCGCTGCACTGGCCTTGCTCGGCAGCCAGCTCGACCGGCTGTGGCTCGGTGTGCAAGTCGATGCAGCGAGTTTTGGCGCCTACGTGCTCATCTGCACACCACTCGCGGCCTACCTGAGCCTGCAATTGCCGATCCAGCGGGCCCTGATGCCCCGGCTCAGTCGCATCGAGACCCGGCAATCGGCCATGCACGCGCTGTGGCAGGCGCACTTCCTGCTGATGCTGCCGTGTCTGGTCGCCGCGCCCTTCTCCGACGAACTGCTGGCATTCTGGTTGCGTGACCAATCACCTGTGCTGGTTCATGCACCGATTCTGTCGCAACTGTTGCTGGCCTTGGCGGCAACGATTCTGGCCGGCCCTGCATACCTGTGGCTGATGCAGCATCAACGCTGGTCACAGTTGCTCGCCGCACAGTCACTGATCCTGTTACTGCAATGTGTCTGGTTTGCCGGGGCCAGCCCGGATGGTCAGATGACTGCGGCAGTCAAGGCTGCTTTCATGCCCGGGCTGGTGGGTCTTTTGGTCCTGATCATGAACCCGGACCTTCGCCCCACTTTATTGCCCGCGCGCAAGGACGGATAATCCGGACCGGCGCGGTCACGAACGTCTCGCCGTTTTCGAAGTCCACGGCGCCGGGTCCCGGCGCAACCCGACCCGGAGTCTCCACCATGGCCGACCTCGCCGCCCTGGACAAAACCGCGCGCCAGATGAAAACACTGTCGCAGGCACTGGATTCCGGGCGATTGGGCCCGGTGCGCCGACTCGTCAATACCCTCACGCCAGCCGAGATCGGTAGCCTGCTCGAAGCCTTGCCGCCCGGCAAACGCCTGATGTTGTGGGGACTCGTCGATTCCGAAGACGATGGTGAAGTGCTGGTTCACTGCAACGAGGAAGTCCGCGAAAGCCTCCTGAAGGACATGGACGACGAAGAAATCGTCGCCGCAGCCGAATCTCTGGACATCGACGATCTGGCCGACCTGTTCGAAGACCTCCCGGATACCGTCACCGAAAACGTGTTGAAAGCGCTGGATCGCTCCGACCGCGAACGGCTGGAACAAGCGTTGTCGTTCCCCGAGGACACCGCCGGCCGTTTGCTGAATCCGGATGTCATCACCGTGCGTCCGGACGTCACCATCGACGTGGTGCTGCGATACCTGCGCCTGCGCGGGGAAATGCCCGACCACACCGACCATTTCTACGTGGTCAGCCGGCGGAACCAATACCTGGGCCGGGTGGCCGTGACGCGCGTGCTGACCTGTGCGCTCGATACGCCGATCAACGAACTGATCGATGACTCACAGGCAGCCGTGGTCGCGACGATGGATTCCGAAAGTGTCGCGAAACACTTCGCCGACCACGACTGGATTTCGGCGCCGGTCGTCGACACGAACAACGTGCTGTTGGGCCGCATCACCATCGATGACGTCGTCGACATCATCCGTGCACAGGCCGATCACAACGTGATGAGCATGGCCGGCCTCGACGAGGAGGAAGATCTGTTCGCCCCGGTGCGCCGGGCAGCACGCAAACGTGCGTTGTGGCTCGGCATCAACCTGTTGACCGCGTTTCTTGCGTCCTGGGTGATCGGCCGATTCGAGATCGCGCTGGAACAAGTGGTCGCACTGGCGATCCTCATGCCTGTGGTGGCCAGCATGGGTGGCATTGCCGGCACCCAGACGCTGACGCTGATCGTACGCGGCATGGCCTTGGGCCAGGTCGGTTCCAGCAACGCCATGGCGCTGCTGTCGAAAGAAATGATGGTCGGCGCCTTCAATGGCGTGATCTTCGCGATCGTGGTCGGATTGTCGGCCGGGATCTGGTTCGGTGATGTCCGTCTGGCCGTGGTGATCGGCGCCGCCATCGCCATCAACCTTCTGGCTGCTGCCCTATCGGGTGTCGGCATCCCGCTGTTGCTGCGGCGCCTCGACATCGACCCGGCGCTGGCCGGTGGGGTCGTACTCACCACCGTGACCGACTGCATTGGCTTCCTCGCGTTCCTCGGCCTTGGCACTGCCTTCCTGCTCTGACAACAGTTGGCAGGACGCTATCCGGGTCGGTAGCATGCAGTTGATCAAGAAAGTGGGAAGAATCCATGCCGAACCGAGTAATCACGTGGCGCGACAAGCTGCGTTACCGTTTTGAAAACACGCTTTCCAAGGGCACGATTGCCATCATCGGGTGGCTGGCCCTGGTATCCACGGTGGTGGTGGTCATTGCGGCCGTCCTGCTGACGCTGTTCAAGATTCGGCAAGACCCGAGTGACCCCTCGTCGACGTACTCCCTGATCGAGGCAGCATGGCAGGGTGCGATGCATGCGATCGACGCTGGCAATCTGGCTGGTGATGCCGGCTGGGCGTTGCGCGTGCTGATGCTGGTCGTCACCGTTGCCGGCATTTTCCTGGTCAGTATCCTGATCGGTACGATCACGTCGGGCATGGAAGCCAAGCTCGGCGAACTGCGCAAAGGCCGTTCGCGTGTACTCGAGAATGACTACACGCTGATCCTCGGCTGGTCGAGCAAGATCCATTCGATCATCGGTGAATTGATCATCGCCAACAGCAATCAGAAAAAACCCCGAATCGTCATCATGGCCGACCGCGACAAGGTCGAGATGGAAGACGATATCCGCGCGAAGTTTCCATCCACCGGCAACACCCTGGTGATCTGCCGCAGTGGCGACCCACTCGACCTCGACGACCTGGCCGTGGTCGCTCCGCACGCTGCACGATCGATCGTGGTCCTCGCGCCGGAATCCGACAACCCCGACATCCACGTCATCAAATCGGTTCTTGCGATCACCAACAACCCCAACAGAAAAGCCGACCCCTATCACATCGTCGCCGAGATCCGCGAAGACCGGAACCTGGAAGCGGCGGCTTTGGTCGGCGGAGACGAAGCCATTTTCGTTCAGGGTGAAGATCTCATCGCTCGTGTGACCGCTCAAACGTGCCGGCAATCCGGCCTGAGCGTGGTCTACACCGAACTGCTCGATTTTGATGGCGCCGAGATCTATTTCCGGAACGTCCCGGAGCTCGCCGGCACCACGTATCGTGAGGCGCTGTCTCGGTTCGAGGAATCGGCTCTGATCGGCATCAAACGCGCCGATGGCGATGTTCTGATCAATCCGCCGATGAACACGCGCCTGCAATCGACCGACGAAGTCATCGCCATCAGCGAAGACGACGATACGGTCGTTGCGGGCCCAGGCCCGGCCACTCCCGTCGACCCATCCGTGTTGCGACCGGGAAGCAAGTCAGAACCCCTGCCCGAGCGCACGCTGATTCTCGGATGGAATGAGAAGGCACTGGCGATCGTGCGCGAGTTGGACAATTACGTCGCACCCGGCTCCGAACTCATTGCCGTCTGTCAGCGTGACGGTGCACGCGACGAGCTCGCGGCGCTCAGCAAGACACTCAGCAAATTGCGTGTGCGGTTCTCGGAAAGCGACATCACCAACCGCAGTGTTCTGGAAGCTCTGAATCCCGAGCAATTCGATCACATCATCCTGATGAGCTATTCGCACCTGCCGATCCAGGAAGCCGATGCACAGACGCTGATCACACTGCTGCACCTGCGTGCGATCGCCGACCGTCGCAACGTCGACATGAGCATCGTCAGCGAGATGATGGACCTGCGCAACCGCGCGCTCGCGCAAGTGGCCAAGGCAGACGACTTCATCGTCAGCGACAAGCTGGTCAGCCTGATGCTCGCGCAGCTCTCCGAAAACAAGGACCTGGACAAGGTGTTCCGAATCCTCTTCTCGGCCGAAGGCTCGGAAATCTACGTGCGGCCGATCGGCGACTACGTCGCGACCGGAGTACCGGTCGACTTCCACACGATCATCGAAAGTGCCGCCCAACGAGGCGAAACCGCGATCGGCTACCGTATCCTGAAACACGCCAATGACAAGGATCAGGGTTACGGCGTCAAGGTGAACCCAAAGAAATCCGAACGAGTCGTCTTTGCAGCCGAAGACCGCATCGTAGTCCTCGCCGACGATTGAG
>JBEIPT010000029.1:0-15276 GCA_040376895.1 Lysobacteraceae bacterium
CCGGCGCCGGCGCCGGAGTGCTGCACAAGTACGCCGGACGCGCCTTGCTGATCACCACCGGCAGTTGCGCCATCCACTGTCGGTATTGCTTCCGGCGGCACTTCCCGTATGCCGAACAGACCGCCGCACGTGGCCAGTGGCGGGAAGCACTTGACCTGCTGCGCGCCGATCCGAGCATCGACGAGGTGCTGCTGTCTGGCGGCGACCCCTTGTCGCTTGGCAACGGCAAGCTGGCCGAGTTGTTCGAAGGGCTTGACGGCATTCCCCACTTGCGGCGCCTGCGGGTACATACCCGCCTGCCCCTGGTCTTGCCGGAACGGATCGATGACGGCCTCTGCGCGCTGTTTGAGGCTCAGGCTCGCCCGGTGGTAATGGTCATCCATGCCAACCATGCGCAGGAACTGGACGGCAATACGGCAAGTGCCCTCGCCCGATTGCGGGCAGCCGGCGTGCACCTGCTGAACCAGGCGGTGCTGCTTCGGGGCGTCAATGACAGCGTGCCGGCGCAGGCGGCTTTGTCCGAGAGACTGATCGAAGTGGGCGTACTGCCCTACTACCTCCACCTGCTGGACCGGGTTCAGGGCACGGCCCATTTCGAGGTCCCCGACGCTGATGCCCGGTCACTGGAAACTTCGCTCCGCGAGCAGCTGCCGGGCTATCTGGTGCCTAGATTCGTGCGAGAAATTGCCGGGGAACCATCCAAGACGCCGGCTTTTGGACATTGATGCCTGGAACGGGCAACCGCCGGCCCGCCCGTTCATGCGGTGGTTCGGCATGAATCAATGACTTGCGTGTATCCGCCACGACAAGGGCCGGCCAGACATGGGCCGTCCGGACCGGCCGGAACCACGAGATTTTCCCCACACTGCCAATTCAGGCTTGGCAGAGTGCACCGGAATCGTTTACAAAGGCAGTCCACGCTCAGGTTGTAGGTATGCAGAAAGAACAGGTCGTCCGTCTCCTGATGGTCGAAGACTCAATGGAGACCGCGGAACAACTCGTCAGCATGCTGAGGAATGGCGGCATTCCGGTGCGTCCGAGCCGTGCCGAAAATCTGGATCAGCTGAACCAGATCATTGCCGACAGCTCGCCCGATTTGGTGCTCTGCAGTTCCGCCAACACACGCCCGACCCTGGCAGCCACGGTCGAGGCGGTTGTTCGTTCCGGCAAAGACATCGCCGTCATCGCCCTGCTCGCTGAAGTCAACGAAGCAACCATGATGGGCGTGTTCCAGACCGGCGCGCGTGCAGCAGCCATCCGCAGCCGCCCCGAACATGTCCAACGGATCGTCAAGCGCGAGTTCGAAGACGTCAGCATGCGCCGGGCCGTGCGCAAGCTGGAGATCGCCCTGCGCGAAGTCGAAAAGCGCTGCGATGCCCTGCTCGATTCTTCGGTGGAACCAATCGCTTTCATCCACGAAGGCATGCATGTCCGTGCCAACCGTGCCTACCTGGAAATGTTCGGGTACGAGTCGTTCGAGGAAATCGAGGGCAACCCGATCC
Source organism: Lysobacteraceae bacterium (assembly GCA_040376895.1). GTDB lineage: Bacteria > Pseudomonadota > Gammaproteobacteria > Xanthomonadales > Ahniellaceae > Ahniella. The sequence continues at coordinate 1,503 of JBEIPT010000029.1, forward strand.
TCGACATGATCGCCTCCGCCCATGCGGACGGTTTCAAGACCTTGCTGAAGCGGCTCTCGAAGGGTGAAGAACCACCCGATCGCCTGGAGATCAAGGCGCAAAACAATGACGGCAGCGAATTTGATGCGGTCATGGTATTCGACAAGGCTCACTTCGAGGGAGAGCCCTGCCTGCAGATCACGTTCCGGCTGAATGAGGGCAGTGCCGAACAGGCCGCAGAGCTCTTGCGGCTGAAGCAGATCGACATGGCGACCGGCGTGTTCAACCGCGCACACTTCCTCGGCGAAGTGGACCGCGTCGCTGCCGAAGCGGCCACCGGCAAGAATGACCTGGCGCTGATCATCATCGAGCCGGACAACTACCGGAAAGTCCTCGAGACGGTCGGCGTCGCCAATGGCGACCTGTTGCTGGCCGACACCGCCAAGGTCATGCGCGAAGCACTCGGGCCCAAAGCCATCATCGGACGTATCGGTGAACATGCATTCGCCGGCATCCTGTCGCGCATGAGCCACGACAAGGCCGAAGAAGCCTGCAAGAAACTGCTTTCGGCCTATGTCGAACATGTCTTCGACCTCAACAACAAGTCGGTCAACGTGCTGGTCAGTGCAGGTGCCGTGCTGATTGGTGAGAAGATCGCCAAAGCCGAATCGATCATGTCGGAAGCAGCGCAGGCACTGAAGTCATCGCAGGCCGAAGGCGGGAATCGCCTGACCGTGCACGACCCGGCCGCGCAGGAAAAAGCCGATGCCGAAAAACATCGCGCCTGGCTGAATCTGGTCAAGGATGCGCTGGCCCACGACGGCTTCGTGCTGTTCTATCAGCCGGTGATTTCTTTGCAGGGTGAGGAAGGTGAGTTCTACGAAATCCTGATCCGCCTGCATGGTCCGAAGGGCGAGATCATGCCCAATTTTTTCCTGCCGATTGCAGATCGCCATGGTTTGATGCCGGCGATCGACCGATGGGTCATCGCCAAGGCCATCCGCGTGGCGATGGAGCGCGAGAAGGAAAAACGCCGCAGCACGTTCTTCATCAAGATCACGCCGCGGTCGATCGAGGACACCAGCTTGATTCCGTGGATCGCTGCGCAATTGCAGAATGCGCGCCTGCGTGCTCAATCCTTGGTGTTCGAAATGCCGGAAAGCAAGATCGGCACGTCGATCTCCAGCGTCCGCGAGTTCCGCAAAGGTCTTCAGCAGATCAACTGCGCGTTCGCGATCGAACAGTACGGCAGCGGGCTCAACTCGCAGCAGACCTTGAAGCTGGTCGATCCGGAATACATCAAGATCGACCGCACGTACATGTCCGACTTGCCGCGCAACAAGGACAACCAGACGAAGATCCGAGAGATCTGCGACATGGCCCGAAGCATCGACAAGGTGACCATTGCCGAGTTCGTCGAAGATGCCGCGAGCATGTCCATCCTGTTCTCGTGCGGCGTCAATTTTGTGCAGGGCAACTTCCTGCAGGAACCCGAGAAGATCATGGCCTACGACTTCGGCTGAGTGCCGAAGCCGGTGGCTGGCTCCAATACCCCGAGCGTGCCGATGAACATTTTGAAGCGGGCCCTGTTGACCGGGCTGATAGGTCTTGCCTCATGCAGCACAGCCACCCGTACAGAGTCGCCGCAGGATGAATTTTTCGCCGGCTTGCGGGCCCTCTGTGGCACGCGATTCGAAGGTGTCATGACGTTCCCGGAAAGTGGCCAGGACGATTTCTCCGGGAAATTGCTCGTAGCCGAATTCTCCGGTTGTGCAGAACGTGAAATGCGTATTCCGTTTGTCGTCGGCGACGATCGTTCCAGGACCTGGGTATTCAGCGATCTGCCCGAAGGCCTGCGCCTGCAACACGACCATCGCCATGCAGACGGCACGCCGGATGAGGTCACCCTGTACGGCGGGATGGCTTCGCATTCGGGAACCGCACTCAGCCAGTCGTTTCCGGCAGATGCCTACACGGCGGCGCTGATTCCCGCTGCGGCAACGAACGTCTGGACGATCACGCTCGCTGCCAGCGGCGATGAACTCACGTATCACCTGGAACGGAATCAACAACCGCGGTTCACGGCGAAGTTGAAGCGGGTTCAATAGCCGTGAGAGTGGGGTGTGAGCACCCTATCGCGGCTAAAGCCGCTCCCACCGTCTATGGGGGTACTACCGGAACAAACCGGATCGCCTGCCCGCCTCCCGCCGCCAGGCGAACCGTCAGGACCTCAGCAGCGGTGACCTCACGCTGTTCGACTTCGAACTCGAAGCGATTCTCGCGATAGTGGGCTTTGGGGCCATCACGATAGATTTCCGCACGGTAGGTTTTGCCGGGATCAAGGAACGACAGCGGCACCGTGAGCACCCGACCCTGTTCATCGGTCAACGCACCCAGAAACCACGCATCGGTGAATCGATCCTTGCGCGCGATGGTCACGTAATCACCCACTTCGCCATTCAGCACGCGGGTCTCGGACCAATCCACCGCGACATCCTTGATGAACTGGAAGGCATCCGGATGCTGCGCATAGTGCTCCGGCAGATCGGCCACCATCTGGATGGGGCTGTAGATCACCACATACAGCGCCAGTTGCCGCGCCAGCGTCGACGGGATGGGATGCGTGCGACCCTGCAAGGACACGATGCCGGGCGTGTAGTCCATCGGGCCCGACAACATGCGTGTGAACACCAGATTGACTTCATGCTCCGGCGGATTCTGCGGATTGCCCCACGCTGCGTATTCCATGCCGCGAGCGCCTTCACGCGCAACCCAGTTCGGATACGTTCGGCGCAAGCCGGTGTCCTTGATCGGTTCGTGCGGGTTGATGGCGATGTGCCGCTTCGCCGCCTCGGTCACCACCCGAAGATGATGGCGCGACATCCACTGGCCATCGTGCCATTCCCGCAACACCGGCCCACCCTTGCGATCAAACCGTTCGATCTGACCGGCGTCGGCGACATAACCGGTCTTGATCACATCGATGCCATGCCGCTGATACAGATCCAGTGCCGGCCCCAATTGCTGTTCGTAGTGCGACACCGCACCGCCGGTTTCGTGATGCCCCACCAGATGGACACCCTGCTCTTTCGCATAGTCGGCCAGCCCCTTCAGATCAAAGTCTTCGGTCGCTTGCGTGAAGTCGAAGTGGTTGCCATCACCGAACCAGTTGCCGTCCCATCCCGGGTTCCATCCTTCAACGAGCACACCCCGGAACCCGTGTTCGGCCGCGAAGTCGATGTACCGACGCGTATTGGCGGTTGTTGCGCCGTGTTTTGGACCACGCGCCCAGGACGATTTTTCCAGATGCAGTTCCCACCAGACGCCAACGTACTTCGCCGGTTTGAACCACGACACGTCACCCAGTCGATTGGGTTCATTGAGATTGAGCACCAGGTTCGACTCGTACAGACCACCGGCCTGATCGGCAATCACCACGGTCCGCCACGGTGTTTCGAAAGGCAGCGCTCGTTGCACTTTCCAGCCCGCGGCGGCCGGCGACAACTGCGCCTTCAACCGCTGGTTCTCGACCCGGCGCAACCACATCGACGAATAATCGACCAGCGCCGCCTCATGAAACGACAGATGTAATCCGTTCTTCGTGCGGACCGTGACCGGCGTGTGCACCTGACCGACTTCGCGCAAGGGTGTGGTGTTGTAGAGATACTCGTAGCGATTCCACTCGCCGGCCGGAATCCACCACGCGGTGGCATCCGGGATCAGATCGAACTCGGTGAGTTCATCGTCGATGGTCGCAACGGCTAGACCTTCCTGGCGCGGGAACTCGTAACGGAAGCCGATGCCATCGTCGAAGACACGGAATACCGCATCGAACGTTCGACGCAGGCCGAGCTTCTCGCGAAAACGCGCGGTCAGTTGGACATGCCGGTCACGGACGAATCGTGACTCACCCCAGGGTTGCTCCCAGGTGTTGTCCACCGATTTCACATCGTGCTCGACCAGCTCGAGGTTGCGCTCCAGCTTGCCGCCTTCACGCAAAAGAAATCCCAGTCGCGACGGTGCGAACAAGGGTTCGCCGAACCGGCTCAACCGCCAACTGGCACGGCCTTCATCCAAACCGAGTTCCAGTGTCAAAACCTGGCCGGGTGAACTGGCCGAAGCGACGGTGGTCGCCTGTTTGGGTGGTTCTGCCGCGAACACAGTGCTAACGGACCACAACAGCCCACACCAGAGAATCCATCGGTTCATCAATTCTGCTCCAGAACAAAGACCACTGCGGAACGGGCAGGAATCTGGAACCGGCCAGAGTCCGCATCAAAACGAGCATCCTTGCGGACTCTCCGGTCGGCGCCACGTGCTCGTTGCACCGGATGGAGTTGCCAGTCCTCGCCGACGGTATCGGGCAGGTCGAGCGACACCGCAGAAACATCGACGTTGATGAAGTAGGCCAGCTTGCGGAAGCGCTCACCGTTCATGCCGTTGCCATCCAGTCGACCCACGAGCAACGTGCCCACCTGCGTTGAACCGGTGTTGTCGAAGCGCAAACGTGACTTGATCTCGTCAGCCGAACGCAGGCGGAACAGACGGGTGCTGGCGCGGATGCGCAACAGATCCTGGAATGTGGCTCGGGCCCATTGAATGTCTTCAGCACCGGGCTTGATGTTGGCGGCAGTCAATCGCGGCCGCATCAGATTCCACGCGCTGCCATTTTCGGACTGTGGGGGCAGACCGGTGCCGAAATAGTTGTCCTGCCCGCTCCAATCAATGCGATTGAACCAATCTCCGGAATCGAAACTGTTGCGGTCCATCGACTTGCTGCGCAACAGATCGATGCCGGCATGGAAGTACGACGTGCCCTGACTGAACAAGGTGATCGCCGCGGCCAGCATCTGCACCCGTGCCCGATCATGCCGGCTCGTGGACGTCGGCAGCTTGAACGCGTTGATATCGAACAGCGTCTGGTTGTCGTGGTTCTCGACGTAGTTGACGACTTCGGCCGGTTCAAGCACATACCCAGCCGGCTGGCTGCCGGAGTAAGTGATCTGTTCCAGCCTGCGCACCTGCCCGGTGTGATCGGTCATTTCAAAGCTGCGGATCGATCCAGCCAGACCGACTCGTACCTGGTCGGCGGCACGAAGCAAATCGACGCGTTGCCCACTGCCTTGGGCATTGCGGTCGTAATGCAGCCCGTTGACGTAACCTTGTGCCGACACCAGACGACCATCGCTGTCCATCGCCGAGCCACCGCGTACGGCATCACGCGCGCGGTCGGAGAACGTGCCGATTCCGCTACCGTTCAAGGACAGCTGGGAAGCCTGCACGAACCGCGAACCATTCGCGACCTCGCCGAAATTCCAGCCTTCGCCGAGCAATTGCACCGGACGCCCGACTGCCGCGTCCACCGCAACCTGCAGGCGTTCCATGACCGCACGCGGCTGGTGCGCCATCAAGTCGAAACGGAACGATTCGATGCCGAACGCCTGCGCCCACAGGACCGTGGAGTCGATCATCAGACGCGCCATCATGCGATGTTCGGTCGCGGTGTTCTGGCAGCACGTGGAGGTTTCCACGGCGCCTTGGCCATTCAGGCGATGGTAGTAACCCGGCACCACTCGATCGAGCACGGAGCGGGCATCCTGGCCAGCGGCGCTGGTGTGGTTGTAGACCACATCCATGCCGACACGAAGACCAATCCGGTTCAGCGACTGAACCATCGACCGGAATTCCCGAATGCGCGCCACCGGGTCATCGGCATCGGTGGCAAAACTGCCTTCGGGCGCGTTGAAGTGGAACGGGTCATAACCCCAGTTGAAGCAGTCGTTCGCGCGATGCGTGGCGACAATCGATTGCGGTTCGGTGCTGTCGCCGGAACCACTGACGGCGGGCGTCACGCAGCCCCGCTCCGGCACGGTCGCCAGATCGAACACGGGCAGCAGGTGGACATCGGTCAGCCCGGCGCCGGCGAGTGCCTCCAGGTGCTGCATGCCCCGCGACGCCGAGTCGGTGAACGCCAGATACTTGCCACGATGTGAAGCCGGTACGGAAGCATCGTTCGCCGAAAAGTCGCGGACATGCAGCTCATAGATCACCATATCGACCGCATGGCGCGCGCGCATCCTTTTGTCACGCCCAGGCCAACCTTCGGGCTTGGTGTCGGCCCTCGCCAGATCCACCATGGCAGTTCGGGCCGAGTTGGCCGACAGCCCGATCGAATACGGATCCGTCACCCGATTACGGACCAAACCCGCACCGCGCACCGGGACGTCGACGAGGTAGGTGTAGAAGCGACCATGCAGATCCCCGTCGATCCGGGTCTGCCAGATGCCCGTATCGGCCGAACGCTCGAGATCGAGCAATCGTGTCGCCGGGCCGGCGGCCTGATCATGCAGACACAGGGCGACTGCCTGCGCACTGGGCGCCCACAGGCGGAATGTCGTGGCCTCAGCACTGACGCTTGATCCCAAGGCCGGCGCAGTCTCCGCTGCGGCAAATCGTTCATCGAAGTGACCGGGCCATTGCAGGTTGCTCGCCTTCAGCACCCGCTGATTCGCATCTTCCTGCACCAATACAACCTGGCTGGTCAGCATTGTCTCGAGCGTGGTGCGATCGGCGTCGGCCACGGCCAGTTGGACCCCGGAGCCGAGCCACAAGAAGCGCGCTTGTGTTTCTGCCGGCAAAGGGGTGGTGCTGACGGTCAGCACGATGTTCGACTCGGTACCCTGTACGGCACTCCCCGGCCGGGCCACGATCTGTGCACGGGCACTCGACACCAGCCGGAACCTACCCTCAGCGGACGTGCCCGGCCAGCGGATCAAGTGCTGCGTCAACCAGGCGGCGCTGGCATCCGAAGGCGCGCCGGCCAGTGCGGGCGACAACACCTGGAAGTGGCCCTCGCGATCACAGTCCGCGAGGTTGGCGGCCTCAGCGCGCAATAGGCCTGAGAACGCGCCCAAGGCGGCCAGCAGACCCAGCACACCAAGACTGCCTTGTCTCCAGCGTCCGGCTGCATTCGTATGTATGCCCATTCGTCCCGCACCTCGTTACGATCCTGCTTCAACGACCACTGTCCAGCCGGCACGCCATGTCCGAATCAGCGATCCAACGAATCGTCATCGTCGGCGGCGGAACCGCCGGATGGATGACTGCCGCCACCTTGTCGAAACTGTTCGAACGCAAACTCGACATCGTGCTGATCGAATCCGATGAGATCGGAACGGTCGGTGTGGGTGAGGCAACCATCCCACAGATCCGACTGTTCAACGCCACACTCGGGATCGATGAAAACGATTTCATTCGCCAGACCCAGGGCAGCTTCAAGCTCGGCATCGAGTTCGTCGACTGGACCCGACTGGGTCATCGTTATTGCCACGCGTTCGGACCGGTCGGTGGGCGTGATCTGGGTCTGGTTCAGTTCCACCAGTATTGGCTGAAGCTCCGGCACATGGGTCTGGCGGGTGATCTGGGCGACTACACGTTCAACACCCTGCTGTCGCGACGCAACGCCTTCATGCGGCCGTTGAACAAGCCGAATTCGCCACTGGCACAGATCTATTATGCATTCCACTTTGATGCGAGCCTGTACGCGCGGTATCTCCGCGGCCTGTCCGAAGCGCGCGGCGTGCGCCGACTCGAAGGCAAGATCGTCGATACCGAACTACGCGGAACCGATGGGTTCATCGAAGCAGTCCGGCTGGATCGCGGCGACCGCATCACCGGCGACCTGTTCATTGACTGCTCGGGTTTTCGCGGCCTGCTGATCGAGCAGGCACTCAAGACCGGGTATCACGACTGGAGCCATTGGCTGCCGTGCAATCGTGCGCTGGCCTTGCCCTGTGCTTCAGTCACGCCGTTGACGCCGTACACCCGATCCACTGCACGCAGCGCCGGCTGGCAATGGCGCATTCCGCTTCAGCATCGCACCGGCAACGGTTATGTGTATTGCAGCGACTACATCAGTGACGACGAAGCGACGTCGACCTTGCTGTCTAATCTGGATGGCGAGGCACTCGCTGATCCCCGCCCGCTGCGTTTCGTCACCGGCATGCGCAAACAGTTCTGGAATCGCAACTGTGTCGCCATCGGCCTGTCCAGCGGCTTTCTGGAGCCCCTGGAATCGACGAGTATCCACTTCATCCAGTCGAGCATTGCCAAACTCGTCGCGTTTTTCCCGGACCGACATTTTTCGGCGGTCGATATCGCCGAATACAACCGTCAGGTCCAGTTCGAGTTCGAGCGCAGTCGCGACTTCATCCTGCTGCACTACAAGGCCAACGAGCGCACCGACTCACCGTTCTGGATCCGCTGCCGCGACAACGATGTGCCCGACTCGCTGGCGCACAAGATCGAGCTGTTCCGCCACGCCGGGCGCGTGTTCCGCGAACACGAGGAACTGTTCACCGAAGTGAGCTGGATCCAGGTGCTGCTGGGCCAGAATGTCCAGCCTCGAAGTTGGCATCCCATGGTCGATCTGCTGAGTGATCAGGAGCTCGTTCAATTTGTCGGCGGTGTGCAGTCGGTACTGAAGCGTGCCGCGGAAGTGGTGCCCGACCACGCGGCCTACCTGCGCGAGCATTGCCGGGCCTGACAGGCCGGCAAAAAAATGCCATCCTGCGGTGTCTCGACCGATACCCGGACGACCCGCCCGAAAGCCATGAAACGACGACAGTTATTGCTCACTGGAACCAGTGCCGTCGCACTCGCCGCCTGTTCGGGCAACGGTAACGGGCCGACGACGATCCTCGCACCGCAGGTCTGGCGCATGGCAACGAGTTGGCCGCCGGACAGCCCGGGCTTGAGCGAATCGGCGAAACGGCTGGCCGCGACGATCGAAAAGGCGAGCGCCGGTCGGATCCGTATTGAAGTGCTGTCGGCGAATGAGGCCGTGCCGGCGTTCGGCGTGCTGGATGCCGTCTCGCGCGGCGAAGTGCAAATGGGTCACAGCGCCGCCTACTACTGGCAGCAGAAACTGCCGGCGGCGCCCTTGTTCTGCACCGTTCCGTTCGGCATGGTTGCCGATGAAATGAGTGCCTGGTTCGAAGCCGGCAATGGACTGAGTCTGTGGCGGGAACTCTATGAACCGCTCGGCGTGGTGCCGTTCCCCTGCGGCAACACCGGGGTGCAGTCCGCCGCCTGGTCCAATCGCGAAATCACCAGCCTCGATGATCTGGTCGGCCTGAAAATCCGGATACCCGGACTCGGTGCCGCGGTTCTCGCCAAACTCGGTGCACAGCCGGTGGCGGTACCTGGCGCCGACCTGCTGAAAGCTTTGAAATCGGGCAGCATTGATGCCGCCGAATGGCTGGCGCCGATGAACGATCTGGCGTTCGGTCTTCAACGCGCCGCGCGTTATTGCTATTACCCCGGCTGGCAGGAACCCGGCGCCGTGCTCGAGTGCCTGGTGAATGCCGAAGTGTTCAAGGCCCTACCTGCCGACCTGCAGACCATCGTGCAGCAGTGTTGTGCCGCCGAATACGAACGCACCCGCGTGCAGTTCGTGGTCGGCAACGCCAAAGCCCTTGAGGCACTCACTGGCACATTCCGGATCGAATTCCGAAGACTCCCGGACACCGTGGCCGAAGCCCTCAAACGTGCGTCGGAGCTGGTTCTGGACGAACTCGCCGAAGTCGATCCGTTTGCGCGTCGCGTGATCGAGGACTATCGCGCGTTCCGCAAATCCTTGCTCACTTGGCGATCCATGTCCGAGGCTGCATTCGAGCAGATTCGCGGCTAGTGGATTCCCGCTTTCGCGGGAATGACGGCTGTTGTATTGGGTCAGGCAATCAACGGTCCAAACAAGGCGCTCAAGGACAAACCACACCCTCAGCACGAGGCAGCACCCGCACCAGCTCACGACTACCGCTGCCAAACGCCGGATCAGTCGCTGCCCAACTGAATCGAATCCGGTCGCAACTCAAGACAGTGACACCGAGTGTGCCCCACGTCGCCCGCTGCACGTCTTCAGGCCGGAACGCAGAGCCGAACCGGGCACCGGAACTGAGCACCGCCGTCACAGTCGCCGAATCGACCGGCGCGGCGTAAGTGCTGGCACCAACCAGATGGATTGGTTGCCCAGTGAGTCCATAGGTGTAGAAGATGATCCCGACAACGTGTTGCCCACCGACCGTCGAAGTTTCGAGTGTGATGCCCTCACCACTGCGCGTCGGATCCCACCACGCCCCCTGAAAACTCGCATCCAGCCCTCCAGCGCCGAACCCAGTGCTGACCAGTCGCGCCAACTCGCCATCGATGAATGTTTCAGCAAGCGCCGTGGCCTCGTGCCCGGCCGTACCAAAAGGTTGATTGATACTCTCGTGCGTACCGGGAATCTGCCTCGCCGTCGTACGCACATTCGCCGCAACCAGTGCCGACGCAAATGCCGCTGAACCCTCACTGGCGCCCGCCCGCGGCACATTCAAAACCAGGAACGGCGGCATGTTCTTGCCGGTCGCCACATGCGTCATCGGCGAACCATCCCGCAGCACAGTCGGATCAGTGCCAAACGCCGAAAACACGAAATTGTTCGCCGCGTCACCGTCGCCATTGATCAGATCGTAGGCGCCGGTATCCAGCGTGATGACGCCTTTGATGACCGAAAGCGGCAACCCCTCGGCACCCAGTCGCGAATCATCACTGCCCACCAGCGCAGCAAGATGGGCACCGGCCGAGTGACCCAGCACGAAGATCCGATCCGGATCACCCCCGAACTGATGGATATTTCGATACACCCAGGCCACCGCCGCCGCCACATCATCGATATGCGCAGGATGAACATAGGCCGGCGACAATCGATAGTTGATCGATACGAACAGATGCCCGCGCGACACCGCCCAGATCGCCTTGTTCTGCGTGAACCCGGCATTGAGCTTGTCGCCACTCGTCCAGCCGCCACCGTGAATCCCGACGATCACTGGTGCACGTGTGGCGCCCGTTGGCGCGTAGATGTCCAACCGCTGCAGATTCGGATCCACGCCAGCGTCCTGGGCATAGGCCCGATCGCGGGTGATCACCTGGGCATCAGCCAAACCGGCCGACAAGGTCAACGCGAGTGTTGCCAGCCAAAGCCATTTCATGCGCTGTTCCATGGATTCGAAGTCTGACTCAACGCAGCGGTACGGGAATGGTTGACTGCGCCACTCGTCGGTTGCGCGACGCCACCTTGTCGCGGCGACTTCGAGCCCCTTGCCAGCCAGAATAGCCGTTCGCGGCGGAAGCCGATCCGACAGACTGCGGTGCTGCCGGAAATCCTATGGATGCCCCGCCGGATCCTCGGCATGCACGCGCTCGTGGCGAACGAGATAGATACCACTGGCAACCAGAAACCCGGCACCGGTCCAGGTGATCCAGTCGGGCAATACGCCGTAGAGCGACCAGTCGATGATCGATGCCCAGACCAGAGCAGTGTATTCGAACGGTGCCACGACCGAGGCCTCGCCGCGATGGAAGGCATAGGTCAGCGCAAACTGGCCAAAAGTACCGGTGATGCCGATGACCACCAGGGGCAGCACGTGTGACGGGTTGAGCGTGACCCAGCCGGGTGCGGCGATGGTGCCGCCGATCAGCATGACCAGCAGGCACAGCCAGAACATCATGGATTCGATGCTGTCGTGTTTACCGAGGAATCTGACAGTGATCGACGACACGGCATAGGCCAGTGCCGCCAGCATGACCAGCAGCCCGGCGGTGCCGAACAAGCCTTCGCCCGTGGGTCTGAGGATGACGATGACGCCGACGAACCCGAACGCGATGGCGATCCAACGGCCGGCATCAACACGCTCTTTCAGGAACCACGCCGCGAGGACGGTGATCAGCAGTGGCGCGACAAAAAACAGCGCATAGGCATTGGCCAGCGACGTGGTGCGCAACGCGTGCGCAAATCCGGCGAGCATGATGACGCCCAACACTGCACGCAGCAGATGCAAGGGCCAGTGCCCGGGCTTGAGGGACGCGAGGCGTCCGCGCCACGCCACATACAACACGATCAGCGGCAACGAACTGGCGGCACGCAGTGCGGCGACCTGGATGGCCGGCAGACTGCCTGCCAGTTCCTTCAGGCCGGTATCCATCGCGGCAAACATCATGACGCCGAACAACATGGCGACAATGGGGCGCGACCCGCTGCGCGGGTGCTCCGCCGGAATACCCGGGTTCACCGGCCGGGCTCGATATTGAGCGCGTCGACCAGATCCTTGCATTCCTTCAAGCCGAGACCGGTTTGCTCGCGCAGTCGCTTGATCGCTTCGATCTTGTGGCCTTTGTGCAGGCTGTCCAGGATTTCGGCTTGCACATCCGCCGGGATGTCCTGGGAATCCAGCAGCGGTGCTGTGCCCGGATGCGCTCTCGTCAGATCCCGCGCGATGAGTGCGGAGGATCTGGCGACCGGAGCCGATCCGGATCGGAGCCACCCACGCAGCAGGAAACCGAACACCATCCCGATCAGCATGCCCCCGATCAGAGGTGGCACGCCGTATCCGACAAGCAAGCTGGAAAATTGTTCGACCATGCGGGGCTCCTCGACGGCGCCCCGAGTTTAGCCGATCTTCGAAATCCAGCCGCCGCGGTCAGGCGCGCATCGATTCCAGTGCAGCGATCCGGTCGGCAATTGGCGGATGCGAGCGGAACATGGCCGCGATGTGCTTGCGCGCACCGGCGATACCCATGGCCTGCGTGCCTTCGGGCAGCGTGCTGTCGTGGTTGTCGCCACCCAGCCGGCGCAGCGCGTTGATCATGCTCTGTCGCGAAGCCAGGCCGGCGGCACCGGCATCGGCGCGAAACTCGCGACGGCGCGAGAACCACATGACGATGATCGACGCAAGGACGCCGAACAGGATCTGCGCGGCAAAATGGACGATGTGATACGCGATGGTCGCCAGGCCGTTCGACTCGCCATCACGACTCTGCAGGAAACCGGCGACGATCCGCGCAACGATGCTGCTGAGGAACACCACGAACGTGTTCAGCACACCCTGCACCAGCGTCATGGTGACCATGTCGCCGTTCGCGATGTGGCTGACTTCATGCGCCAGCACGGCCTCGACCTCGTCGCGGCGCATCTGCTGCAGAAGTCCGGTCGATACCGCCACGAGCGCGTTGTTGCGATTCCAGCCGGTGGCGAACGCGTTCATTTCGGGTGCGTCGTAGATCGCCACTTCCGGCATGCCGATGCCGGCCTGGCCAGCCTGACGGCGCACGGTGTCGAGGAGCCAGGCTTCCGACTGCGAACGCGGTTCGGTGATGACCTTCGCGCCCGTCTGCATCTTCGCGATGAACTTGGACATCAACAGCGAAATGATGGAGCCGGTGAAGCCGACGACCGCCGAGATCAGCAGCAAGCCGCCCAGCCCGGTGTTGCGGCCGATGCCGGTGATGCTGAGGACCAGCCCGAGCACCAGCATGATGGCCAGGTTGGTACCGACAAAAAGCGCGATGCGCAGCATGGAGAACACCCTATCATTGTGTGGTTGCAGGAAAGCTGGTGCGGTTTCCCGTCATTTCAAGGAACGCTTTGATCCCGTTCATGTTGCCGTCAGATCTGTCGACCCTTCGTCAATACCGTGGCCGCTTTGCGCCTTCGCCCAGCGGGCCTTTGCATTTCGGGTCACTGGTCGCCGCAGTCGGCAGCTGGTTGTGCGCGCGCGCCGCGCAGGGTTGCTGGCTGGTGCGCATCGAGGACATCGACCCGCTGCGCGAACAACCCGGCGCGATCGAAGACATTCTCGCCACCCTCGCCCGGTTCGGATTGGTCTCCGACGAAGCGGTCCGACGGCAGAGCAAACGCCGTGAGCAGTATCGCGAAGTGGTGACGGCACTCGCCGATCGACAGCTGGCCTATCCGTGC
>JBEIPT010000180.1:0-7267 GCA_040376895.1 Lysobacteraceae bacterium
AGGGCGTCGTCGACGCCCGGATCGGTATCGATCAACCAGCGTTCCATACTCATCACTCCTCGAATTTCTTGTCCAGCCAGCGACGGTAACATTCCTGCTGGACCTCGCTGAACAGCGGCGGACAGAACGGATTCTTGCCCATCCCCGCGTCATCACATTTTTTCTGCTGATATGCCGACGAATCGATCACTTCCAGCGGCATCGGCACGCCTTCGCAATAGGCTTCGGATTTCCGAGCCGGTTTGACGCAGTGCTGCAGGAACACCACCGATTTCAGCCCGCCACCAAATCCGCCTTCCTTCTTCAGCCTGCGCTGGGCTTCGTCCAGGCATGCGGAGTCGACGGCCGTGGTGCCGAACTGGCGGCCCTCGTTCACGACGCGCTGCTGTTCTTTCATGAAGGCGCCGCCATCCCGGGTCACGAAATAGACGACCACGGCCATGGCGATCAGCGCCAGCACGCCAGTCAATCCGATGATCACCAGCATGGCTTTGGCTGCCCTGCCCATCAATCTGCTCCTGATCCGGTCTGCGGCGAGTGGTTCCGCCGGGAAGCCTCGCCGGATTCGTACATGCGGTCAAGTTCGGGGTGGCAATACCTTCGCGGGATTCAGGATTCCAGCCGGATCCAGCCAGTCCTTCATCTCATACATGACAGCAAGCGTATCGGCATCAAACGCAAGTGGCAGGAAATCGCGTTTGTCGAGCCCGATGCCATGCTCCCCGGACAGAGTCCCGCCCAATTCGATGACTTTGCGAAACAGCGCATCGAGGACCACTGCCGAGCGCGAGGCATGCGCCGGATTGTCAGGGTCGATCAGCAGATTGACGTGCAGATTGCCGTTGCCGGCATGACCAAAACAGACGATCGGAAATCCCGACTCAAGCGCCCACACTTCGGCCTGTCGAACCAGTTCCGGCAAACGGGAAACCGGCACGACGACATCCTCGTTTATCTTTTTCGGCGCGAGGGTGCGAAGCGCCGGCGACAAGGCCCGACGAGCCCGCCACAGATTCTCGATCCGATCCGGGCTGCGCGCCTCATCGAGTGACCTGAGTCCTGGCCCACGTGCCGCCGCCCCGAGTATTGCCACGGCAGCAACCAGAGCCTCGCCCTCGCCATCCACTTCGATCATCAGCAGAGCACCGGCATCCGGCAGATCGGCGCCACCGACGTCGCGAGCCAAACGGATCGCCTGCGCATCCATGAACTCGAGCGCAGCCGGAACCATCGGTGCACGCATCAATCGGGCCACGGCATTCGCTGCGGACTCCACATCATCATAGAGTGCCCGCAGCAACGCCCGGCCGGCAGGCAGCGGCACCAGCCTGAGTGTCGCTTCGGTGATCAATCCCAATGTGCCTTCCGAACCGATCAACACCCGCATCAGGTCGTATCCGGTCGAGCCTTTTGTGGTTCGTGTGCCAAGGCGCAGCACCCGACCGCGTCCGTCGACTGCCGTCACCGCCAAGACGTTGTCTCGAGCGGCGCCATATTTCACAGCACGTGGCCCTCCGGCATTACACGCCAGGTTGCCGCCGATGCTGGCGAACGGCGCACTGGTCGGATCGGGCGCCCACATCAGACCGACCGGGCGCAGTGCGGATTGCAGCGAACCATTGAGGACACCCGGCTCGACCACCGCGAGGCGATCGTCGGGATTCACTTCGATGATGCGATCCATGCGTTCGAACGACAGCACGACACCACCCACGACCGGCACGGTGGCACCCGTTGTATTGGTGCCGCGACCTCGCGCCACGATCGGCACCCGGAACTGGCGACACAGAGTGACCAATGCCGCCACTTGGGCTGTGGACCGCGCGAACATCACGGCTTGCGCCGGCATCGAGCGACGCGAGTTGTCATAGCCATATACCTGCAGACTGGCGGCATCGAGGCTCAGGTCATCCGGAGCGCACAAGGCCTGCAGCGACAACAGGAATTCGTCCGGCATCGGCTGCCGAGTCCGACTCGAATCAGGTTCGGAATGCATCGCGGATCCAGTCGAGACGCGGCGCATCGGGCGGGCCATCGGCAGCAATCACGTCGAAGCGCATCGGCGCCATCGCCTCGGCGGGATTGGCGACGATAAAACCCTGCGCGGCCTTGATGATCCGGGCCTGCTTGCGCAGATCCACCGACGCCGGTGCACCACCGTACCCGGTGTGCGCACGATAACGGACCTCGACGAATACCAGGACATCACGATCACGCATGACCAGATCGATTTCGCCGTAACGATTTGCGACTTGGCGAGCGAGCACTTTCAGGCCGGCACGCTCCATCATGGTCGCTGCGGCGCGTTCGACCGCGTCACCCAGTTGGCGGCGCGCGGTACTCATGGTTACGGGGCACTGGCCGGCAGCAACTCCTGACTCACCGGCGCGCCATCGACAAAACGGTACCAGGCGAGGCTGCGACGCACTCGTCCCTGCGGGTCGATCTGCAATCGACCATTGGCACCAGGCAACTGGCTGCCCTGATGATCACGCAGATACTCCCGGTAACTGAACAACAGATAGGCATCCATGCCAAAGGCAAAGAGACGCGGACTCTGCAATGCACCAGGCAGGAACTCGGACAGATCCATTCGAGGCGGTTGCGCCTCACCCTGGTTGTGCGCCCACGGCGCATCCAGGAACGACAGACCATTGAGGTCTCCGTCCAAACCGGGATTGGCGGTCGTGAACACTTGCGGCGCAGCCACGATTGGCAGGGCGTCCAAGCCACGCACCCTGAGTTGTGGCACGAGCAGACGAGCATCCGTGACCCGAATCGCAATGAACACCGCATCAGCGCCGAAGTCGTGCGGCATGGTGGTTTCAGTTGCTGTCGGAACCGGCGTCAATCCGGCTTCCGTTGGCGCGGCGGGCGCTACCGACGGTGCCGGTTTGAACACCGACGTCGCCTGCGACAGTTCGTTCGCAAAATCGATCGTGCCACTCTTGATGCGTGCCATGGCGATCACGCTGCCGCCCATTGCCTCGACCTGCACCCGGAATGCATCGGTCGCGCGCATCGACCATTCTTCTTCCGTCCCGATCACGATGAATCGTTTTTGCGCAAGCCCCACCATGGCTTCGGCAGCCGCAGCACCGTCGTTCTCCGGGGCCAGTCCGAACCGGAAACTATCGATCCCGGTCAGACTGCCGGCGGCCGGCTGATTCAGCGCCAGAATCTCATGTTGTGGCTTGCGGGCCTGCAGTACGGCCTCGACTTGGTCGCGCTCCAGTGGTCCGACGAACTGGGTGAATCCGGCATCGATCGCTTGCTGGTATGCCGCGAGTGCCGTCTTGCGGCTGGCGCCCGTATCAAAGACCTGGACTTTGCCGGCATCCTTGCGTGCAAAGTGCGCCGACAGGAACCCGTCACGGATCACTTCACCGGCAGCGGCGAATTCACCGCGCGTTGGCACCAGCAGCGCCAGTTTCTGGACGGGGCGATAACCCGGTTCGCTGCTGTTGGGCGCCGGATCGATCACGCCGGCCACGGGTAACGTTGCGCGCGGTGCGATCAGCTTCTGTCTCTGCAACATCACTTCGATGTAGGGCCGCATCGGCGCCGCAGCGGGCAGTGACTTGAGCTCTGCGACCAGGCTCGCGGCAGGCAATTTGCCCAACTCCGACACCATTTCGTCGACGTTGCCAGCGCGTTCGGCCGGGCTCAGCAGGGCGCTCAATTGCAGACGTGTCCTGGCTGCTTCCAGCGGTCGGTTCAAGCCACTTTCGGCGCGCGCCCGCAATTCGAGTTGCCGCGATTGCTCCGCTGCCGGCAGTGCCGGCATCACCAACAGCGCGAGGGCACGTTCGAAGGCCTGTTCGTTGACCGCCAGCTCGGCGGACAGCAGATCGAATTCAAGCTTTTGCGCAGCGCCGAGTTTCTTGAGCTTGATGGTACCGAGGACCCGGCCGAGCTCGACAAAATCACCCTCATCCCGCCAGGTGCGGGCTGCCAGCAATTGGTAGTGCTCGCGCAACTTCCGCTCGGATTTCGCCAGTCGTTCGTATTCGCTGGCCGCGGCGCGCAAGTCACCGGCGGCGATCCGCTCGGCGACGGGGTCGACCGGTGGCGGTCCGTCGGGCGTGCGGTTGGCCGGCGCACAGGCCGCGAGGATCAGGGTCAGTGCCAGCGTCGGCAGTGCTCCCGCGCGAGCTAGGGGTCGTGAACGGATCGGCACGAGGTGTTTCCCGCTATTGTGTTGGCCTCCAAGTCTAGCGGAGCCCGATTCAATGCAGGCCAGTCTTTTTGTCGTCGCAACGCCGATCGGCAACCGCGAGGATCTCAGTGATCGCGCACGGCGCGTGCTGCGCGAGGTCAGCGTGATTGCATGCGAAGACACTCGCCACAGCGCACCCTTGCTCGGCGACATCGGCAGCCAGGCGAGATTGCAGGCGGTCCACGAGCACAATGAGGCGGAAGTGGCCGAACGCCTTCTGGACCGGATTGCGGCAGGCGAATCGGTTGCACTCATCAGCGATGCCGGCACACCCCTGGTCAGCGATCCCGGCTACCGGCTCGTCCAGGCGGCCATTGCGCGGGGCATTCCGGTGGTACCCATCCCCGGTGCCAGTGCCGTCATGGCAGCACTCTCCGCCGCTGGTCTGCCCACGGACCGTTTCACCTATGCCGGATTTCTTCCAGCCAAATCGGGCGAGCGTAAGCGCGAACTGGAAACGCTGTTGCCGCTTCCGCACACATTGGTGTTGTTTGAAGCCAAACACCGCATCCGTGAACTGCTCGCCGATGCCGAGACGGTTTTGGGCGACCGTCCGGCGGTGATCGCGCGGGAGCTGACCAAACGCCACGAGACATTTCTGCGCGGGCGTCTGTCGGAGCTGTCGGCGCGGGTCGCCGCCGACAGTGATCAGCAACTGGGCGAATTTGTAGTGATGATCGAAGGATTCCCGAAATCGGCCGTACAACAGCGGCACCAGGCGGAAGCCGAACGTCTCGCCAGGATGCTCGCCCGCGAGCTGCCGGTGAGCCGTGCCGCAAAACTCGCGGCGGAATTCACCGGCGCCAGCAAGAACCTGCTGTACGACGTATTGCAAAAAGGCGAGTGACTCGTCGTTGAAAGCGCCAGAAAGGCGTTCTTCAACGGCCCATTACAGATTGCGCAATTCGCGGCGCAACACCTTGCCGACCGCAGACTTGGGCAAGCTGTCCCGGAACTCGATCCATCTCGGCTGCTTGTAGCCGGTGAGTTGCGCTCGGCAGTGTGCGCGAAGCGCTTCTTCGGTCAGCGCCGGATCGCGGCGCACGACAAACAGTTTGACGGCTTCACCGGTCTTGTCGTCCGGCACTGCGACGGCTGCGGCTTCGAGCACGCCCGGAAACAGGGCGACGGTGTCTTCGATCTCGTTCGGAAACACGTTGAAGCCTGAAACGAGAATCATGTCCTTGCGACGATCGAGCAGGAACAGGTAGCCGTGTTCGTCTTGTCTGGCGATGTCGCCGGTGCGGAACCAGCCGCCATCAAAAAACGCCTTGCGGGTTTCATCCGGATGCCCCCAGTACTCGCGCAACAAGGGCGCACCCCGGATACAGAGTTCTCCGGATTCTCCCACCGCAACGGCTTGTCCCTGTTCATCGAACAGGCAAACCTGGACGCCCACCAGAGGTTGGCCGATCGAACCGACCGGATTATCGACGTCCCAGTGGTTGGCCGTCATGCCACCACAGGTTTCGCTGAGTCCATACATTTCCACGACCCGGCATCCGGTGACGCGCTGCCATTCCTCGGCGGTGCGCCGACGCAGCGCCGTGCCGCCCTGAACACTGAGCTTGAGGCCTGAATGATCAAGGCTCGCGAACTTCGGAACATTCAGCACTGCGTCGTACAAGGTATTCACGCCTGTAAAGACGGCAGGCCGGTGCCGGGCATAGGCGTCGACCAGCGCCGGAATATCGCGCGCGTTGACGATCAGGATGCCGCGAATGCCGTGGCAAACCCCGTACAGAAAGTTGGAAAACGCCGCGATGTGATAAAGCGGCAACGCGATCAACCCGTTGTCCTGCCCCGGCTTCAGGCAGGTTCCCAACCATTGCTCGACACCGGCAACATTGGCCATCAACGCTTGGTGGGTGAGTGCTGCGCCCTTGCTGAGTCCGGTTGTGCCGCCGGTGTACTGCAACTGGACAATCTCGGTCGGCTGCGCCAAGGCATCAACAGACGACAATGTTCGCCCGGCCGCCAAAGTTGCCGGCCAGCTCAAGGCATCACGGAGTCCGTGCGCAGGAATCATTTTCTTGACGTGACGCACCATGAAATTGACGACCATGGATTTCGGCCAGGGCAACATGTCGCCAACCTGAGTGAGGATCACCTGGCGAATTGCGGTGCCTGGCAGAGCCTGTTCGACCACCGCCGCGAACTGCTCGAGCACGATCAGCACTTCGGCGCCGGAGTCCTTGAGTTGGTGCGCAAGTTCGCGAGCGGTGTACAAGGGATTCACCGGAACCAGCACCAGATCGGCGCGCATCACCGCCAGCGCAGCGACCGGAAACTGAAGCAGATTCGGCACCATCAACGCCACGCGTGCGCCGGGCGTCAGGTTCAACCGTTGTCGCAGGAAAGCTGCCAATGCCGCACTATCGGCTTCCAGTTCGCGGTACCGGTAGTCACGGCCCATGCTGTGCAGCACCACCTCATCAGCACGCTCGGCACACGCCGTCAGCAACAACTGCGGCAAGGATTGGCCAGTGGCGATTGCCTTCGTGGCGCGATCATGGAAATCCCGCCGACTCAATGGCGAGTGAAACTGCTCGATTGCTTCGGTTGCGCTGATCGACATGTTTGCGACCCCAGGCTCGACTCGGTGTTGGCTCAAGGCTAACACCAGAAAACTCCGCTTTCCCGCTGGCGCCTCCTGCATCTCCGTGGCAGCATGCGCCAAATTCGGAGGACGCATGCGCAAGATCCTGCAAGCATTGGTGTTGGTCACTTTGTCGCTCGGCAGCCATCTGGTCTTGGCTCAAGCCACTCGAACATGGGTTTCCGGTGTCGGCGACGACGCCAATCCGTGTTCACGCACGGCACCCTGCAAAACCTTTGCCGGAGCCATCTCGAAGACCGCAGCAAACGGCAAGATCAACGTGCTGGATCCGGGTGGCTACGGCGCTGTGACGATCACCAAGTCAATCACGCTGACAGCACCCCCTGGTATCTATGCCGGTATTGCTGTTTCATCCGTCGGGACATCCGGAATAACGATTGACCCAGGCGTGGCTAATGTAGTACTGCGTGGCCTGAGTATTAATGGCC
>JBEIPT010000261.1:0-5460 GCA_040376895.1 Lysobacteraceae bacterium
CCGATACCCTTGGCCGTGTGGCAGTCGCTCGCAGCAACCAAACACCACCGGAACACCGGTGCGTGCCGCCACCCGCGACAACAGAGTCATGCTTCGGACCGGATGTCCGAAGAAAGGCGCAATGACGCCTTCGCCACCTTTTGCGCGCTGGTCAGGCAAGATCCCGACACAATGCCCGGACTTGAGTGCGCGCAGCAGTTCGCGCACGCCGCTGGCGTCGGCACGGATCTGCGTCGCACCCAACTTGCCGCGTCCGCCGGTCAGCAGTGGCTCCCACTCCAAATGTTGTGGCTGGCGATACAGAATGGCGGTCGGTCCCTGCCCGCACAGCCACAGATTCAGCAATTCCCAACAGCCCAGATGGGGAGCGGCAACGATCAAACCGCGGCCCTGGGCGCGCGCTGCGTCAAACAATTCTCGACCGCGAACCTCGACGATCCGCGACAGCGCACGCTCGGGTTCGGCTCCCCAGACAAGGGCCAATTCGGCGAGGTTCTTGCCCGTTTCGGCCATCACGCTGCGAACGAAGACGTCCGGATCAAACGGCCCCAGTGCAGGTCCGATCAGCGCTGCGTTACGCCGCGTGACCCGCACTTCGCGCGTATTGACCAAACCCATCAGCCGACCGACGCCACTCCCTGCCGATTGCAGCAGCCAAAGCGGCAACAAGCTGGCCCACTGCAGCAACAGGCGGGTCAATCGAACCTTCAAGGCGATTCGGGCCGGTGGATTCGGGCTTGACGAGGCAGACATGGGCAATGCGATCATGCGTGATCGTGACCGCAAAGGAAAGTTCGTGATTGCCCTGATTCAACGGGTGCGCAGTGCGCGCGTCGAGGTGGACGACGAAGTGGTCGGCGCCATCGATCGCGGGGTGCTGGCTTTGGTCGCGGTTGAGCCCGGTGACTCCGAGTCCGTACTGGCATGGATGCTCGAGCGCTTGCTTGCCTACCGCATCTTCGAAGACGAAGGCGGCAAGATGAACCGCTCGCTGCGTGACATCGGCGGCGGTTTGTTGCTGGTCTCACAATTCACGCTGGCGGCCGACACACGCAAGGGCCTTCGCCCCAGCTTTTCGCGCGCTGCCGAGCCCGCATTCGCGCGAGTGCAGTTCGATCGCCTGGTCGAGATGGCGCGCGCCAGCCATGATCCGGTTGCCACCGGTCGGTTTGCCGCCAATATGCAAGTCCACCTGATCAACGACGGCCCGGTCACCTTTTGGTTGCAGAGCTCGGAGCCCACCCCATGACCGCCTTGCCTGCCCAAACAACCAAGAAACTCGGATTGCTGATCGACCTCGACATCTGCGTGGGTTGCCATGCGTGTGCCGTGGTGTGCAAGGAGTGGAACGACGGTGGCCAGTTCGGCCCATTGACCGACAACGACTCATACGGTGCCAAGCCGGCCGGAGTCTGGTTCAACCGCGTGCATTCGTACACCGTCGACCCGTCCGTGCCGTTGGAACCACTGGAACCGGCCAGAGCCTGCGGCGACAAGGCGATCCCGATATCGGGCCCGGCTGGCCGACTTGGACTGAGCCTGCACTTTCCGCGCTCCTGCCTGCATTGTGAACACGCAGCCTGCGTCACCGTTTGTCCCACTGGCGCCAGCTACAAGCGTGCCGAAGACGGCATCGTGCTGGTCGACTACGACAAGTGCATTGGCTGCAAACTGTGCTCCTGGGCCTGTCCATATGGCGCCCGTGAATACGACGAAACCCAAGGCGTCATGAAAAAGTGCACCCTGTGCGTCGACCGCATCTACAACACCACGCTCGCGAAGGAAGACCAGCAACCGGCGTGTGTGCTCGCCTGCCCGACCGGCGCGCGTTTGTTCGGTGATTTTGCCGATCCGGATTCGGTGGTGTCGCAACGCAGCCGCGAGCGAGACGGACAGGCCCTGTTGCCGGAACTCGGTTACGCACCGACCAATCGTTACCTGCCGCCGCGTCCGAGACGTGATGGTCCCGATACACCCGCGAAACCTTCCGAGTCACTGGACCATCAGGAATTGCCGAGTGTGTTGCGCTGGCTTGACCGGGTACTCAGCCGATGAATCCAGCCCTGTCCGTCATTGCTTTCACGACCTTGTCTGGTGCCGGTTACGGCCTGATGATCTGGCTAGGCATCCTGTTGCCCTTCCACCGACAACCGCCCCTGCCACCGCAGTTCGGCTGGGTCGCGCTGGTGCTGGCGATGGCGCTCGTCACCGTCGGCCTGCTGGCATCCCTCGCCCATCTTGGCCATCCCGAGCGCGCCTGGCGTGCACTCTCGCAATGGCGGACTTCCTGGTTGTCGCGAGAAGGTGTCGCCGCCGTTTGGTGTTTTGTGCCGGCGCTGGGTGTGCTGGCCGTCTTGCTCGGTTATGCCCCCGTGGGCTGGCTGGTATGGCTTGGTCCGCTGATGAGCCTGTCGGCGCTGATCACTGTGTTGTGTACGGCGATGATCTACGCCAGCCTGAAGACTGTGCCGCAATGGCGTGACTGGCGGGTGTTGCCCCAGTATGCGCTGTTTGCGCTGGCCAGTGGCGCGGTCTTGCTGCTGCCGATCCTGAACTGGGCGGCGCCGGAACTGGCGCTCAAGATGCCGACTACGACTGCACAGGCAGCATTGTTGATTGCCTTTGCGATGCGATACTGGCAGCGCCGTCAATGGCGCGATGTCGAAACCGCGCCCAGTCTAGCCGCGGCGGTAGGGCTACCTGGTGCCGCGCGCGCGCGAGTGTTCGAAGGTGCGCACACCGAAGCCAGTTTCATCACGAAAGAGATGGTCTTCCGGTTCGCGCGCAAACATGCCGACACGATGTTCTTCACTGCACTGCTGCTGGGTGCCGCTGCTGCCGGCGGTCTGCTCGAAATGGCCAGCAACCAGGGATCGGGACTGCGTTTCGGCTTTGCGTTCGCGGCACTCTGCGCCTATGCCGGGATCTTCCTCGAGCGATGGTTGTTCTTCGCCGAAGCGCGACACGTAGTGTCCGTGTACTTCGAACGTCGCTGAAGTTCCGGCCCAGTCCCGATCACTCTGGTGGAGAACAATACCTCGGGACATAACGCACCGGAACCGTGCCCGTGGCACACGACCAAACGCCACCGGGCGACATCGTCATCGTCAGCACAGCGCCGTCGACCGTGTCATTTTTGGCGTTGGCGAGCGTGATCCGAGTGATGCACCATTGTCTGCCGTTGATGTCCTGTTCACTGGCGAGCTCAACGTCGCTGTGATGTTTGCCGAAATAAGATGAAGCCGGGCCGAATGCTGCAGACCCGTTCTCCGGGCATTGTTCCGAATTCGCCAGATAGTGCGCTGCGATTTCGTCCCGAATGGGCGCTGTCTCATTCATGGCCTGTGCGACATGCGTGCGCAGCACGAAGTCCCGGTATGCCGGAATGGCGATGGCAGCAAGGCCTCCCAGGAACAGAAAGAAACCGGCGATGACTGCTGAAACGACCTTCAGCCCGGTTCCGCTGCGTGCCCCTCCCCCGGAAGAACGCTGGGCAAGGTCAGGACTCGCGACAATCACCAGTGTCCCCGCTGCAAGATCGTGCAGGGCCTGACGTTTGGCCGTAACCAAGGCCATCAGGAACCCGATGCAGAAAAGAGCTCCGGAGAATGGGCTGACCAAAGTCCGGATCATCGAACGGCCAAGGCTGATGCGGCGACCCTGAAGATCCACGACGCGAATTCCGAGCAAACGTTTACCGAGCGTGGCTCCGGAGACGCTTTGTTCAAAGTAGACGTAGTAAGCGACGACAGCGACGATCAGCGTCAGCATCACCCCCAGGCTGACCACCGCGAGACCGGGATTCGGACCGGCACCGGCGTCTGCAGCCACGCTGACGAAGAACGAATTGAGCATCGATCCGCCCAGGAATCCGACATAGACCACAACCCGGTCAACGAACCATGCGACAAACCGCGACAGGAACGAAGCGAACACCAATTCGTCCGGCGCTGAACGATCGCCGGGTTCGCTGGACAACTTCGCGTTCGGCGGCAGGTAGAAATTTTCCGCCGCAGGGGCAATCGAATTAACCTCGATAGACGAATCCGACGCGGTCCCGGAGCCCGGCGTCGGGATCCGCAGACCCAGCTTGCTTGCGGCAAGGTCCCAGGGCTCCCAACCCGCCCAACCGTCCCGCCAAATCCGCGCATCGGGGAACCAGTCCGGTGACAAGATCGCGCGTTGCAATTCCGCGATGGTCAGCGGGCCGACAGAGCTCTGATCGGCCTTGCTGAAGTAATAAAGTGAATCCGTGTCCATGGTCTGGATACTCCATCCGGAAGTCGACGTTCAATTGTGCACTTTGCGAAAGGATTGTCCCAAGGGAAAAGCGACAAACCGCCAAGGGTCTGGGCAGGCCCATCCTCGACATGTCGAGAGGTTCCCCGAACGATTCGATTCGCAGCTCAGCCCCGATGGAACTCGCCGATTCCTTCAATGATCTCGGTGATCGCCAGGCGCTCGACGGGTGTGAGATCCGGGTGCCAGGTATCCATCAGCAGGATGATGCGCGTGTCGGTACTGCGATTCCAGGCTTCGTGTTCGAACGTGTCGTCGAACACCATGACTTCCCCACGTCGCCAAATGTGTTCTTGACCAGCCACCCTCAGTGCACAGTGCTCAGGAATCCGCAGCGGCAAATGCACGACAAGCCGGATGTTCGTGACCCCGGTATGCGGCAAGATGTGTGTGCCGGGCGAGAGCACCGAAAAACATACTTCCGGCGCGTGTCCGGCGATGTGCACCAGATCGGTCGCAGCGAGCGCCGCACTCGTACGTGGGCAAGCCTCGTGATTGGCACTGAATCGGGCGCCGCCCCGGTAGAAAAACAACGCGTTCCAGGCCGCACCCTGAGCGGTGCCCAGATACGCACTCGCCTCTTCCGGGCGCGCGAACTCCAGGAAGGGCTGCAAGCCTTGCCCCAGGCGCCACTGGCTTTCGGCTTCCAGCGATATGGCGTCGGTTTCCGCCTCGAGTGTCTCGACCCAGGCGAACTCGTCGCGTGCGTAATAACGCTGTTCGCGAAGACCTGGGAAGTACAGGAATCGCGGCCGCTGGTCGGGGCTGGCGGGTGACGCCGGTGCCACGCCCAGATAACCCTCGAGCGCGGACGCAACGCGCCCCAGTGCATCCCTGCCAAAACGTGTCTGCAAGGGCGTCAGCAGCTCCATCAGAATCTGTGTCCGTCCGGTGGCGGCCACTGCCGAAGCATGCTGAACCAGCGGCCACAGCGCCTTCGGCGTGCTCGCCTCATCGAGCCATTGTTCGCGAAGCTGTGCCTTCACGAGCGCCCTGAAGTAATGCCGGATCGCACCTTGGGCCTCACCGCGCACCTCCAGCGCGCGCGCCAGCTGCAGACGGATCGCCGGCAGTTCGGGCTCCAGCTCGGTGGCGCGCGTCAACGAAACAACCGCTTCTTCGACCGCGCCGTTGCCAAGCAGCAACACGCCGAGATTCCTC
>JBEIPT010000531.1:0-2352 GCA_040376895.1 Lysobacteraceae bacterium
AGCGCACCTTCACTGTCTAGTTCGAAAACACCGAACTCACCGCTGAAGCGCGCGAAGCGATCCAGGCGAAAGCCGACGAAGCGATTTTCCAGCGCCGTGCGCTGGCCGTGGAGAAAGAACGCGCGATCAAGGAAAACGAACTTGCGACCGAACTCGAGCTCGAGCGCAAGCAGGAACAACTGATCAAGAGCCGCGGCGAAAACGCGCTCGCACAAGTCCGGCAGAATGCGACTGCAGAACAGGAAAAGACCACGGCTGAAGTGACCCGTTCGGAACTGTATGCCCGCGGCCAGGCCGAACGCCGCACGATCGAAGCCACCGCCGAAGCCGAAGCGACGCGACTGCTCGCTTCAGCAAGACTCGAAGAGCTGCGGGCGCAGCACGAGGTCTGGCAGAACACGCCGAAGAATGCTGCGATGGCACTGGTGTTGTCGCGTTTTGCCGAACACCTGCAGACCATCGGTCATCTGAACATCACACCCGATTTGCTGGGCGCCCAGGTGCGCGAATTCTTCAGCGGCAATAGCCAAGGCAGCTGAGCCCCATGAGTCAGGGCCGCACTCGCGTGGTTGTGGTGACTCGGCCCACGCCGCTCGAGTTGCTGATCCACCGCTATGGCACTTATGGCCAGGCGCGGTTCTATCTCGCATCTCGTGGTCAGGACATCACCTGGCTCGAGGCCAACCACGAGCGCGTGTCACAAGGTTTGGCCCAGGCGATTGCGGCCATCCCCGAAAACCAGACCTACGTGCGCGTGAGCCGGGATGACCTCGATCGGTTCCTGTTTGCGCCGGACGACCACGTGATGATGGTGGGTCAGGACGGACTGGTCCCGAATGTCGCCAAGTATCTGAACGGGCAGGTCGCGCTGGGCGTGAACCCGGACCCGTCCAGCTACGACGGCGTCTTGTGCCGGCATGCGCCCTCGAACGTGGCGTCGGCGCTGTCGTGGTCACCTGGCCAGGCTGGTTTCAGGATCGAACAGCGGGTGTTGGCCGAAGCAACCCTGGACAACGGCCAGACTCTTCTGGCACTGAACGAACTTTTCATCGGTCATGCTTCGCACCAGTCGGCGCGATATCGACTGAAACTGGGCGGACGCAGTGAACGGCATTCATCGTCGGGAGTGATTGTCAGTACCGGCACGGGTGTCAGCGGCTGGGCGCGGTCGATCGTCGGCCAGCGTCATATCGAAGCTCCGTTGCCCGGCCCGGAAGAGCCACGCCTCGCCTGGTTCGTTCGTGAACCTTGGCCCTCCGTCACCACGCAGGCGAACCTCGACTTCGGCCAGGCCGGCGCCGGTTTGGTGCTCGAAATCGACTCGGAAATGAGCGATGGCGGGGTCATTTTTGCCGACGGCATCGAAACCGATCGCATCGACTTCCATGCCGGCCGTTCGGTTCGGATCCAGGAATCCGCTCGCCGCCTTCGGTTGCTGATGCCATCGAACTGAATACCGGCAATCTTTCAGGTTCTTGGCCAAAAGCAGCCTGTCCACGCACCTGACCTTCTACAATCGCAAGGTGTACTGACCTTTCGCCACCCTGTGGCGCCCCTGCCCCATTGGATCCTGACTCGAACTCCATGCCGACCCTGGTTGTCCCGTACGAATTCCGACAGAGTGAATCCGTCGCGTGGCCGTAAAAGTGAACTGGTCCGGCGCTGCCATCGGCGCGATCCTGGGCTTGCTGCTGTCCCGGCATCCGGCGGGCATAGTGCTCGGAGGCCTGGTTGGCGGATTGCTGACCCAGAATCCGTTCGCGCGGGAATCGAGGCATGTTGCGCGTGCCCGCCTGCTGGAGCCTTGGTTCATGCTCGGCGGTGCGCTCGCGCGCGCCAACGGACGGGTATCCGATGCCGAGGTCAAAGCGGCCGAGAACTGGATGCGTCGCCTCGCGCTCGACGACAAGGCGCGAAATGCCGCGATCGATTCATTCAACGCCGGAAAAGCCGACGGATTTGTCTGGCAGGTCGCGGCCGATGAACTGGCGGCGCACTGTGTCACCCGTCTCGATCTCAAGTTGATGGTGCTCGGCAGTCTGCACGAGATCGGTTCGGCCGACGGTACGTTGAGTGACCCGAAACTGTTCGACCAGATTCGCGAGGCACTCGCGGTTCCGGCCGATCTCTGGCAAAAAGTGTTGTCCGGATTTGACCGCCAAACCCCGAATCGCCCGAAACTTGCCGAGGCCTATCGCACGCTTGCCGTTGACCCAAAAGCCGCCGACGATGATGTGCGCAAGGCCTATCGCCGCGCCATCTCGAAGTACCACCCGGACAAGATCGTCGGACTCGAATCGAACCCCGATCGAGTCCGCGAATTCGAACAGAAAGCCCGCGATCTCAACATCG
>JBEIPT010000178.1:0-7452 GCA_040376895.1 Lysobacteraceae bacterium
CGTTCAGTGCGCCTGTTCGCGCATCAAACTGGATCCAGCGACTGAGGATTCTCCCAAGGACGGAAGCTGAAAAGCAGATCCTTCTCCCGCGCGGATTGGTGACAGATTGCCGTCAGAAGAAGCCTGTCGCCAGCTTTCCCTTGTAAGTTGGTTTTTGACTGGGTCTTGATCTTTTCTATGTCAATTCAGTCTTTTTCTATCTTGTAAATTCCGCTTTCCTGCATCAGACCGTTTTCCCTCTGATCCGAAGAGATCGTAGATGAGCTTGGGTCGATGCAGGTTTTTATCCTCACATCCCGAACAGTTGCCTGGGCTCGAAGCCCGATTCCGCAAGGCCGGGAACTAGGAGAATGGAACCTATGAACAAGGGCAAATGCATTGGTGTTGATGTTTCGAAGGCACAGCTGGATACGTCGTTGTCCGAACCTGGCCAAGAATCGAGCTTTGCGAACGATCCGGAAGGCATTGAATCGTTGACGCAAGCGTTGCTGGCACAGACACCCAAGCTGGTGGTGCTAGAGGCGACAGGCGGCCTGGAACGGGCCTTGGTCGCTGCGTTGGTGTCACAACGGCTGCCGGTCGCTGTAGTCAATGCCCGGCAAGTGCGTGACTTCGCCAAAGCGACAGGCCGCTTTGCCAAGACAGACCAGATCGACGCGAATATCTTGGCGCGCTTCGGGGAGGCCATTGAACCGGCGCAGCGTCCGATACCGGATGAAGCAGCTCAGGAGCTATCCGACCAGCTGACGCGCCGCCGGCAGTTGGTGGACATGCTCACCATGGAGAAGAATCGGCTGAAGCAGGCGCCCAACAAGGCAGTACGCCAGGATCTGAAGAATCACATTGAGTGGCTGGAGAACCGCGTCTCTGCCAGTGAGGATGGGCTGAAGCGAGCCGTGGAGAACTCGCCGGCATGGCAAGCCAAGCGCGACCTGCTGGTTGAAGTGAAGGGCGTCGGCGATGTGACAGCCCTGACCTTGCTCGCTCAGTTGCCGGAGTTGGGTCAAATCAGTCGCAAGCAAATCGCGGCATTGGTGGGCGTATCCCCGTTCAACCGTGACAGTGGCACCATGCGAGGCAAGCGCACAGTGTGGGGCGGACGCGCGTCAGTGCGTCACGTCCTCTACATGGCGACGCTGACAGCCAAGACGTGGAATCCCACGATAAAGGCGTTCCACGACCGGCTCGTGAGCAATGGCAAGTGCGCCAAAGTCGCCATAGTGGCAAGCATGCGCAAACTACTGATCATGCTGAATGCCATGGTACGAGATGGAAAAAGATGGGACCCGCACCCCGCTCAAACCACTTGACCTGAGACACAGTTGCTCATCTGCCTGTCGGCATCTTCTCCCGCAAGCGGGAGAAGGACATATTGCCAATAAACAGATTCTGCTCAGCCCGGCAAACGCCGGATCCGGGCACCCAGACCGCTGAGTTTTTCCTCGATGCACTCATATCCGCGATCGATGTGATAAACGCGATCGACGGTCGTGTCGCCTTGTGCGACCAAGCCGGCAATGACGAGGCAGGCCGAGGCACGCAGGTCTGTGGCCATGATCGGCGCGCCGGTCATTTCCTTCACGCCGCGAATGATCGCGGTGTTGCCTTCGACTTTGATGTCGGCACCGAGTCGACGCAGTTCCTGCACGTGCATGAAACGGTTTTCGAACACCGTCTCGGTGATCACGCCAACGCCTTCAGCAACAGTGTTGAGCGCCATGAACTGCGCCTGCATGTCGGTCGGAAACGCCGGATAGGGTGCAGTGGTGATATCGACCGATTTTGGCCGATTGCCGCGCATGTCGAGCTCGATCGTGTCGGGGCCGACATTGATGTGTGCGCCCGCTTCCTCGAGCTTGCCGAGCACGGCGTCCAGTGTGTCTGCGCGGGTTTTCTTGGCCAGCACGCGACCACCGGTGATCGCACCGGCGACCAGGAACGTCCCGGTCTCAATACGATCGGGCAGCACTTCATAGTGAGTGCCATGCAGACGTTCAACACCTTCGATGATGATCTTGTTGGTGCCGGCACCGTCGATCCTGGCACCCATGGCGATCAGGCAGTTCGCCAGATCCACCACTTCAGGTTCTTGTGCTGCGTTTTCGATCACGGTCGTGCCGGACGCCAGCGCCGCAGCCATCATGATGTTCTCGGTACCGGTCACGGTGACCAGGTCCATGACGATCCGTGCGCCACGCAGACGCTTCGCGCGCGCCTTGATGTAGCCACCTTCAACAGTCACTTCGGCGCCGAGCGCCTGAAGACCCTTGATGTGCAGGTCGACCGGACGCGAGCCGATGGCGCAGCCACCCGGCAGCGAAACATCGGCCGAGCCGTATTTGGCCACCAGCGGACCCAGGACCAGGATCGACGCGCGCATGGTCTTGACCAGGTCGTAGGGCGCGAAGAAATGGTTCGTCTTGCGAGGATCGACATGGATCTTCATGCGATCGTCGACGACGAGTTCGGCGCCCATCTGGCCAAGCAGCTCCATCGTCGTGGTGACGTCGTGCAGGTGCGGCACATTGCCGATCGACATCGGCTCATCGGCCAGCATGGTCGCTGCGAGAATCGGCAGCACGGCGTTCTTGGCGCCGGATATCCACACTTCACCGTTCAGTGGCACGCCACCGGAAATCAGAATTTTTGCCATGGGTTGTTGCGTTCCTTACGGGGACTCAGGACGACTGGTGTTCGTCCGGCGTCAAAGTTTTGAGAGCCAGTGCGTGGATGGCGCCGCCCATCAGGTCGCCGAGCGTTGCATAGACCATACGATGGCGCGCCAGCAGGGCTTTGCCGACAAATTGTGCCGACACCACACGCGCTTCGAAGTGGACACCATCGTCGCCGTTGACTTCGACAAGGGCATCGGCCATTCCGGTACGAATCAAATCACGGATTTCTGCGGCATTCATGGCATCAGTTCGGGAAATTTGCGGGCGAAGGCGGCTGAAGCCGCCAAAAGTCATGGTTCAACACGTTCGATGTGAGAACCGGTCATTGGGCCAGTATTCGGGAAGTTCTGGCTACAATCGAGCATTCTAGCCGATCCAGTCGGTCCGACGCGAAATCCAGCCCCTGATGAATGCCCAGCTGAAATCCATTCTCGACATGCCCGTGAAGGTCGAACAAAACCTCGTGATCGACAGCGCCCGGCGGGTCTTTGATGTCGAGGCCCGTGCAATCGCGGCGCTGGCCGAACGTGTGGACGCCCATTTCGTGCGGGCCAGCCAGCTGATGCTGAACTGCCCGGGACGGGTGGTCGTCACCGGCATGGGCAAGTCCGGGCACATCGGCAACAAGATCGCATCGACGCTGGCGTCGACAGGCACCCCCTCGTTTTTTGTGCATCCGGGCGAAGCCAGTCATGGCGATCTGGGCATGATCACCGATCAGGATGTGGTGCTGGCGCTCAGCAATTCCGGCGAGACCGATGAGTTGTTGATGATTCTGCCGCTGATCAAGCGCAAGAAGATCCCGCTGATCGGCATGTCCGGCAAACCCAACTCCACCTTGGCGCGCGCCAGTGACGTCCATCTGGACGTGAGCGTTGCCGAGGAAGCATGCCCACTGAACCTCGCCCCGACAGCCAGCACCACGGCGGCACTGGTGATGGGTGATGCTCTGGCGATCGCTTTGCTCGAAGCCCGCGGGTTCACCGCCGAAGACTTCGCCATGTCCCATCCGGCCGGCAGCCTGGGCCGCAAACTGCTGATGCGCATCAGCGACGTCATGCATACCGGCGATCAGGTCCCGTGTGTCGCTTCCGACGCCAGCCTGTCGCAAGCACTCGTCGAGATGACGCGCAAGGGTCTCGGCATGACCGCCGTGACCGACGCCGACGGCCGGCTGCTGGGCGTGTTCACCGACGGTGACCTGCGTCGCATGCTCGATGACGCAGACATGGACCTGCGTGATACCGCCGTGCTGGAAGTGATGACACGCCGCCCGAAAACCATCTCGCCCGATCGTCTGGCCGTGGAAGCTGCGAAGCTGATGGAAGACCATGCCATTCATGCCCTGCTGGTCGTGGCCGATGACGGCATGCTGGTCGGCGCGCTGAACATCCACGACCTGCTGCGCGCTCGCGTGGTCTGAACATCATGAGCTTGCTCGACCTGCCGGCCGAAGTTCTGGATCGCGCCCGACGCATCCGTCTGATCGGGTTCGACATCGACGGCGTGATGACCGACGGCGGCCTGAATTTTTCCGGCGGCGGCGAGCTCTACAAACGCTTCAACGTCCAGGACGGCCTGGGCCTCAAGCTACTGATGAAGTCGGGCATCACGGTGGTCATCATCACCGGCCGAAGCAGCGACATCGTGGCGCGGCGCGCCGCCGACCTCGGCATCGAAGACGTGTTCCAGGGTGTTCCCGACAAGCGGGCCTGTTTGCAGGCACTGCTCACCGAACGCGGCCTGAACTGGCACGACGCCGCCTATATGGGCGACGACTGGCCCGACCTCGGTGTGTTGCGCCGGGTTGGCCTGGCCATTGCGCCAGCCAATGTCGATCCGGCCGTGGCCATGCATGTCCATTGGCGTACCGGCCGCCGCGGTGGTGATGGTGCCGTCCGCGAGGCTGCAGAATTGCTGCTGATCGCCCAGGATCGTTATGACGCACTGCTGGCGGAGCACTTGTGAGCATTCGCCAGACCCTGACCTTCCTGGTTTTGCTGATCGGCGCTGCCTTCACGAGCTGGTGGGTCTGGCTGCGGCCCGATGCGGCGCTTCCCGACGATTTCATCGGCCCGCCCCGCTCCGACTATGAGCTCGGCCAGTTCGACATGCAGGTATTCGACGAAACCGGCACGCTCCGGTATTTCGTCGAATCGCCGCGACTG
The DNA here is from genome assembly GCA_040376895.1 of Lysobacteraceae bacterium. Classification (GTDB taxonomy): domain Bacteria; phylum Pseudomonadota; class Gammaproteobacteria; order Xanthomonadales; family Ahniellaceae; genus Ahniella. The sequence continues at coordinate 4,844 of JBEIPT010000178.1, forward strand.
GCACGCGATTCCCAGCGGGAATCCTTCACGATCGACGACCCGCGCGTGCGGCTGTCCGACAAAAAGGAACAACACTGGCTGATCACGGCCAAGAGTGGCTACATCGACGTTCGCGGCGATCGCATCGACTTCAGCCAGAACGTTGTGCTGAAGCGCGACAGCAAAGTCGACCCGATGCGCCTCGCGAGCGAACAGTTGAGCGCCTTCCCGGAAGCCGGCCGCATCGAAACGGCAGCGCCGATTGAGATCAAGGCGCGCGGCGGTACACTCACGGGAATCGGCCTCACGGCCGACCTCGCAGCCAAGACCTACCGAATCGACCAGGATTTCCATGCCACGTTGCCGACTGCACATTCTGACTAGCACCCTGCTGGTTCTGCTGTTTTCCGGCCTCGCGCAGGCCGGCCAGAGCACGGACCGCGAACTGCCGATGAATCTCAAGGCAGACACGTCCAGTGGCAACCTCGAAGCCGGCCGCCTCGTGCTCGGCGGCAACGTCGAAATCACCCAAGGTAGCCTGGTCATCCGCGCCCAATCGGGCGAAATCCTTCAGGCCGAAGGTCGTATCGACCAAGCCAACTTTGACGGCGCGCCGGTGACGATCCGGCAGGACGTCGAAGGCCAGGGCGAACTTCGTGCCGAAGCCAAACGCCTGGAGTACCAGGTTGAAAAAGAGGTCGTCACCCTGATCGGCAACGTCAAGATCGATCGCCCGCGCGGCAGCATGCGTGGTGAACGCGTGGTCTACAACCTCGCCAGCGGTGACATCGATGCAGGCGGCAGTGGCAGTCGCGTGGAACTGACGATTCAGCCCAAGGCCAAGGCAAAGACGAACTGATGCTGATCGCCGAGCATCTGAAAAAACGCTACAAGGATCGGGAAGTCGTCCGCGACTTCTCGCTGATCATCCATCCGGGCGAATGTGTCGGACTGCTGGGCCCGAACGGTGCCGGCAAGACGACCTGTTTCTACATGATCGTGGGCCTTGTTGGCGCCGACGCCGGCCGGATCCGGCTCGACCGCGACGACATCACGGTCATGCCGATGCATGCGCGCGCAAGGCTGGGCATCGGGTATTTGCCACAGGAGCCGTCGGTATTCCGCACACTGAGTGTGGAGGACAACCTCATGGCTGTCCTGGAGCTCCGTCCTGGCCTGAAGCGTGACGACCGGCGCAGACAATGCCAGCAACTGCTGGCCGACCTGCAGATCGAACACATCAAGGAACAATTGGGTCAGAGCCTTTCCGGCGGCGAACGTCGACGAGTCGAGATTGCCCGCGCATTGGCGGCCAAACCTCGTTACATGCTGCTCGACGAACCCTTCGCCGGCGTCGATCCAATCTCGGTTGCCGAAATCCAGAACATCGTTGCGCATCTGAAGGATCGTGGCATCGGCGTCCTGGTCACCGACCACAACGTGCAGGAAACCCTGGGTATCGTCGATCGCGCTTATATCCTCAGTGCCGGCGAAGTCCTTGCGCACGGCAAACCGCGCGAGATCGTCGAGGACAAGCGCGTTCGCGAGGTTTATCTCGGCGAGCGGTTCCGACTCAACTCCGGCAACTGATCAAAACACTTGACGATCGGCAGCCCGCTGCCCTTCCGCCCATTGCTTCGCTGCGGCATCATCACGCTTTGACCCCAGAGCGATGACCATGGCCCTGCCGCAGATCGATGCCGACGCCCCTGAATTTGTTCGCAGCCGTGTGAATCTTGCGAGTGCCCGACTGGGCGCCGAGGCGCTGTCTTGTTCCGACGATTTTTTTGCCGACAAGAGCCGGATGCTGAATCCCGAGGCAGCTGTGTTCATTCCGGGCAAGTACGACGCCAACGGCAAATGGATGGACGGCTGGGAGAGCCGCCGCAAGCGCGTACCTGGCCACGATTGGTGTGTGGTGCGTCTGGCGGCACCCGGCAGCATTCAGGGGCTGGACCTCGACACCTCACATTTCACCGGAAATTTTCCGCCAGCGGAGTCGGTTGAAGGATGTCTGCTCGCACCGGGCATCGATCCCGACGAACACACTCGCTGGCAGACCCTGTTGCCCGCGCACAATCTGCTCGGTAACCGCCACCACTATTTCGACATCGATACACCGGGACTCTGGTCGCACCTGCGCGTGAATCTGTTTCCGGATGGCGGACTGGCACGACTGCGTGTTTATGGCACACCAGCGTTCGACCCGAAGGATCTCGACATCGATGGCTTCACCGATCTGGTCGCGGCACTGAATGGCGGCACCATCGTGGCAGCGAACAACGAACACTTCGGGCTGGCTTCCAGCCTGCTGCTGCCGGGTCGCGGCGTGAACATGGGCGACGGCTGGGAAACGCGGCGCCGGCGCGAGCCGGGTAATGACTGGTGCATCATCGCCCTCGCCCGCCCCGGAACCATCGACAACATCGAAGTGGACACTTGCCACTTCAAGGGAAACTATCCGGATCGCTGCTCGATTCAGGCCACTGCCTCGGCAACTGGCACACGCGAGTCACTGATCACCCAGTCGATGTTCTGGCCAATGCTGCTGCCTGAACAGAAGCTCGACATGGACCGCCAACACTTCTTCCGTGAGCAGATTCTCGCGCATGCGCCGATCACGCATGTGC
>JBEIPT010000234.1:0-6094 GCA_040376895.1 Lysobacteraceae bacterium
CCGTAATGGTCGATTGTCGAGGGTAACCCCGATCTTACTGCCGTATGCTGTCAGGGGCGTGCCCCTGGCCGCGAATTTGATTGCAGTCGTTACATGCCCAGTTCGCCTGCGGTGTCGTCCAGCGCACCACGGGTCTTGGTCACCAGCTCGTCGATCTGATCACGGCTGATCACCAAGGGCGGTGACAGCAGCATCGAATCGTAGGTGGCGCGCAGGATCAGACCACGTTTCAGCGCAAAATCGCGACACATCACGCCGACTTTGCCGCGTTCGGCGAAGAACTTCCGTTCGCGCTTGTTCGGGACCAACTCCAGCGCACCGACCATGCCGGCAATCCGGACTTCCCCGACCAGCGGGTGATCGCCCAATTCCTGCCAGCGCTGGGCCAGATAGGGGCCGGTGTCGTTCTTGCACTGCTCGACAATCTTTTCTTCCTGGAGGATGCGGATGTTCTCGAGTGCAACGGCGGCACACACCGGGTGCCCGGAATACGTATAGCCGTGAGCCAGTTCGCCGCCTTTCTCCGCGAGCACCTTGGCCACACGATCATTGAACATGACCGCTCCGATCGGGATGTAGCCGGAGCTGAGCCCCTTGGCGATCGGCATGATGTCGGCCTGGAAGCCGTAGTACTGCCCGGCGAACCACTCTCCGGTCCGGCCGAAACCGCAAATCACCTCGTCGGCGATCAACAGGACGTCGTACTTGCGGCAGATCCGTTCGATTTCCGGCCAGTAGCTGCGCGGCGGAATGTAGACGCCGATGGCACCCATGATCGGTTCGCCGATGAACGCAGCGACGTTTTCGGGACCGAGTTCGAGGATCTTCCGTTCCAGCCGCTGAGCCGCGAACAGGCCGTATTCTTCCGGCGCCATATCGCCACCATCGGCAAACCAGAACGGCGGATCGATGTGCACGATGCCGGGGATCGGCAAACCGCCCTGAGCGTGCATACCTTTCATGCCGCCCAGGCTGGCGCCCGCAACCGTCGAGCCGTGGTAACCGTTGTGGCGGCCGATGACGATCTGTTTCTGGGGTTGATCCTGCACCGCCCAGAAGTGCCGGACCATACGCAGGATGGTGTCGTTCGCTTCCGAACCCGAGTTCGTGAAGAACGCATGGTTCAGGTCACCCGGCGTCAGTTCCGCAAGCTTCGCCGACAGCCGTACGGTGGGTTCGGTCGTGCACTGGAAGAAACTGTTGTAGTAGGCAAGTTGGGTCATCTGGCGCGACGCCGCTTCGCCGAGTTCCTTGCGGCCATAACCGACATTCACGCACCACAGTCCGGCAAAGGCATCGAGCAGCTTGTTGCCGTGGGCATCCCAGACGTAACAACCCTCGCCGCGGACCAGGATGCGCGTGCCTTTCTTGGCCAGCGCGGCGTTGTCGTTGAAGGGATGCAGGTGGTGGGCGGCGTCGAGCGCCTGCAGTGCTTGTAGGTCGAGTTGGGTCATGTTCGGCAGGCCTCAGACATTGAGCAGCAGGAACTCGCGTTCCCACGAACTGATTACACGGAAAAACGTTTCGTATTCTTTCTGCTTGACCGAGTTGTAGACGCGCACGAAGCGTTTGCCCAGAATCTCGTTCAGTTCTTCGGCCTCGAGCAGCAGATTGAGTGCGTGTTCCAGGTTGCGCGGGAGTCCGTATCCCTTGTCCTGCGCGCTGGCAGACAGAGGTTCGGTCGGCATCAGTTTTTCCTTGATGCCCAGATAACCGCAGGCGAGTGTTGCCGCCATGGCCAGATAGGGGTTGGCGTCCGAACCGGCAAACCGGCTTTCGACACGGGTGTTTTCGGGCGTGTCGATCGGCACGCGCAACCCGCAGGTGCGGTTGTCGAAGCCCCATTGCACATTGATCGGCGCCACTTCACCCAGCGCCAGGCGCCGGTATGAATTGACGTTCGGCGCGAAAAACGCCATCGCCATCGGCACGTATTTCTGCAGGCCGCCGAGATAGTGATGGAAGAGCTCACTCAACCCGCCGGACTTGGTGTCGTAGAACAGGTTCTTGCCGGTCTTCATGCTGACCAGGCTCTGGTGCAGGTGCATCGAACTACCGGCTTCATTCGACATCGGTTTCGCCAGGAACGTGGCATAGATGCCGTGGCGCAGCGCCGCTTCGCGCATGGTCCGTTTGAACAGGAACACCTGATCGGCGCGCGACATCGGATCGGAATGCTGGAAGTTCACTTCCAGCTGTCCGGCGCCGGATTCATGGATCAGCGTATCGACATCAAGTTCCATGGCCTCGGCGTAGTCGTACATGTCGTCGAGGATCGGATCGAACTCGTTGACCGCGTCGATCGAATAACTCTGCCTTGCGGTCTCGGGGCGACCCGATCGACCGGCGGGCGGTTGCAACGGGAAATCCGGGTCAATGTTCTTCTGGACGAGGAAAAACTCGAGCTCCGGAGCCAGTACCGGTTTGATGCCGAGCCCCTCGAACAGCGCCAGAACCCTGCGCAGAACGTTGCGCGGCGAGAGTTCATGCGGCCGCCCGTCGCGGGTGTAGCAGTCGTGGATGATCTGCGCCGTAGGGGCCGATGCCCAGGGCACCACACGTGCGGTGCCGGGGTCCGGGCGCAGCAGCATGTCCGAATCGGCCGGGCTGACCAGTTCGTAATAATCATCCGGATAGTCACCGGTGACGGTCGTAGCGAAGATGCCTTCCGGAAGTCTCGTGCCGTAATCGTGCGAGAACTTGGCCGCCGGGATGATCTTGCCGCGAGCGTTGCCGGTGATGTCCGGCACCAGGCACTCCACTTCGGTGATGCGGCGATCACGCAACCAGCGTTTCAGTGAATTCTCGTTGCTCGTGGTGGTGTCGGTTGGAGCTTTCTTTGATTTGCGCGCTGCCATAAATCACTTTGCCTTGCGGGAACGGTAGGTGCTCATCGCCTCGGCGAAGGCCTTGAAGATGGCGGTATAAAAACTGTTGTCGAGGACATTCCATTCCGGATGCCATTGCACAGCGAGCAGGAATTGGGTTGATGAATCCAGTCGAACGGCTTCGACGAGCCCATCCGGCGCCGTGGCTTCGACCGCCAGGCCGGGCGCGAGGTCGCGGATGCCTTGGCCGTGCAGCGAATTCACCATGGCGCTGTCAGCGCCGGCGGCGCGATGCAGAATGCCGCCTTCAGCCAGATGTACGACGTGGGATGGACCGTACTGGATGTCCAGTGGATCGTCATTGTTTTCGCGGTGATCGGCAAAACTGCCGACTTCATGAACCTTCTGATGCAGGCTGCCGCCCAGCGCAACGTTGACTTCCTGCAGCCCTCGGCACACTGCCAGCACCGGTATGCCCAACTCGATGGCCGCCCTGACAATCGACAGGGTGGTGGCGTCGCGTGCCGGGTCATGCAGATTGCCGGGATAACTGGGCTCGTCGGTGTAGTGGTGTGGCTCGATGTTGCTGTAGGCGCCAGTCAGGAACAGGCCGTCCACGCGGTCGAGGATTGCCCACAGGTCCAGCGGCGGCTCCAGCGATGGCAACAGCAAGGGCAGCGCGTCTGCTGCGTGGCGCAGCGCGCGCAGGTATTTCTCGCCCGCCATGTGGAAGATATGGTGCCCGACCTGTCTGCGGTCGCAGGGCACACCAACCCAATACTGCATCGGCATGGACCTTTTCCGGGGAACGCCCGAACCCTACTCGGGCCGTTTGATTTTTTCAACACACTTGCCACCATCTGGGCCATAAGTGTCAAATGTGTTGAGTATTTTTGACGGCTGGCCGCGCTCTGATAGCATCCGGCGCCTGGCCCAAGAGCAGACATCATGAGCAAATCGCTACTCTCCGCGGAAGATCAAGCCACGCTGAACTCGCTGCCCGATCTGGAACAGATCGACTTTGTCCTGCCCGACATGAACGCGCTGTCGCGCGGCAAACGCGTGACCCGCGAGGCGCTGCCGAAAGTCTACGAGAACGGTGTGTGCCTGCCGATGTCGTTGCTGGGTACCGATGTCACCGGCAACACGGTCGAAGAAACCGGGCTTGGCTACGACATCGGCGACGAAGATCGTGTGTGCCGGCCCATTCCCGGCACACTGCGCCCGGTGCCTTGGAGCAAACGCCCCATGGCGCAGGCTTTGTTGGCCATGGAAGACCGTGATGGTCAGGTCTTCGCCGCAAATCCTCGCGAAGTGCTGAAGCGGGTGCTCGACCGGTTCACTGCCCGGGGGCTGACCCCGGTGGTGGCCGTGGAACTCGAGTTCTACCTGCTCGACAACCAACTGACCGCCGACGGTTTTCCCCAGACGTCGATCAATCCTGCGACCGGCCTGCGCAACCGCACGACGCAGGTGTATTCGATGCAGGACCTCGATGATTACCAGGCCTTTACCGACGAGATCGATCTGGTCTGTCGGGCCCAACGGATTCCGGCGGATACGGCGGTTGCCGAGTACGCGCCCGGTCAATTCGAGATCAACTTGAAACACCGCGCCGATGCGCTCGCCGCATGTGACGACGCGATCATGCTGAAGCGCGCGATCAAGGCCGTTGCCGCGAAACAGGGCCTGTTGGCGACGTTCATGGCCAAACCATTCGTCGAGCAGGCCGGCAGCGGCACCCATATCCATGTCAGTTTGCTGGATCGGGACGGGCAGAACATTTTTGCCTGTACGCCCGAAGCGCCGAACGAAGCACTGAAATCGGCCATTGCGGGCCTGCAGCGTCGTGGCGACGACTGTCTCGTCATGTTTGCGCCGCACGCCAACAGCTATCGGCGGTTTGTGCTGAACGCATTCGTCCCGCTCAATACCTGCTGGGGCTTCAACAATCGAACCGTTGCCATGCGCGTTCCATACAGCGACCCGAAAAACGTACGGATCGAACATCGGATCGCGGGTGCTGATGCCAATCCGTATCTGGTGACGGCCGCAGTGCTGGCCGGAATTCTGGATGGTCTCGAGCATCCGGCCGATCCGGGGCCGCCGATCGCCGGCAACGCTTATGAGCAAACCGAGCTCCGCGAACTGTTCTGGCGTGAGACTTTGCGTGATTTCATGGCCAGCAAGTGGATCGGTGAAGCCTTCGGTGGTGAATTCCAGCACATCTTCGGCCAGCAGAAACTCAAGGAACTACGCAGCTTCAACCGTGAAGTGACCTCGCTCGAGGTGGACTGGTACCTGCGGCTGGTGTGAACGGAGTGGCGGTTTTCGGATCGGAAACCGTCGCAAGCGTCGGCCAACGCGTAGAATCGGGGGATGCGAAAACTCCCTCAAATCCATGCCACGCGGATCCTCAATCCGGATGCCCGCTTCCCGATCGAACAGGTCGACCTTGAATTCAGCAACGGCGTCAGGCGGACCTACGAACGCCAGGCCAATCGTGGCCGAGGCGCCGTGGCGATCGTGCCCATGCGCGATCCCGAGACCGTGTTGCTGGTTCGCGAGTATGTGTGCGGACTGCATGCCTACGAACTAGGCTTGGCGAAAGGGCGCGTCGAACGAGGGGAGGACATCCTCGAAGCCGCCGAACGCGAACTCAAGGAAGAAGTCGGCGTCGGTGCGCACAAACTCACGCTGATCAAACGTCTATCGCTGGCGCCTACCTACATGAGTCACCGAACCGACATCGTGCTGGCCGAAGATCTCTACGATGAGCGCCTCGAAGGTGACGAGCCGGAAGAGCTCGAGGTCGTACCCTGGCCCATTGCACGGCTTGATGACCTGCTGACGCGTGCCGACGTGACCGAAGGGCGTTCGATTGCCGCGTTGTTCATTGCGCGTGCATTCCTGCTGGCACGGGCCGAAGGTCGGGTTTGGGAATGAAGGCACTGGCTGATTTGCTGACGCCGATCCGGAAGTTGTCGGAAGCCGCCGGGCAGGCGATCCTGACGGTGTACCGCACCGACTTCGATGTCGAACAGAAGGACGACCTGAGTCCCTTGACCGAGGCTGATCTGGCTGCCCATCGAGTGATCGTCGAGGGCTTGGCGGCATTGACCCCAGGTGTGCCGGTGTTGTCCGAAGAGTCCCGTCACGCACCGCTGTCCGAACGATCCGGTTGGGGCCAGTTCTGGCTGGTCGACCCCCTCGACGGCACGCGCGAATTCATCAAGCGGAACGGCGAGTTCAGCGTCAACATCGCG
>JBEIPT010000348.1:0-4115 GCA_040376895.1 Lysobacteraceae bacterium
GTCGGCGAGTTCCGGCTCGGGCACGTGCTCCGGAGTGGCGTCGGCCACCACATCAGGCACCGGCACTTCGTCCAGTGTCGTACCAGCCAGCGGCATCTGCGGCTCGAGGGCATCGAAATCGCGCAGCTCGGCAAGCGGCGGCAACTGGTCCAGGCTCTTCAGGCTGAAGTAGTCGAGGAATTGGCGCGTGGTACCGAACAGGGCCGGCCGACCGGGCACATCGCGGTGGCCCAGCACACGAATCCACTCGCGCTCTTCGAGTGTCTTGATGATGTAACTGGACACCGCAACACCGCGGATCGCTTCGATCTCGGCGCGGGTGATGGGCTGGCGGTAGGCGATCAACGCCAGCGTTTCCAGCAGCGCACGGGAATACTTGGTCTGACGCTCGGTCCACAGACGCGACACCCAGATCTGCGTGTCGGTGCGAACCTGATATCGGAAGCCGCTGGCCACTTCGACCAACTCGACACCGCGGGTGGCGCAGTCCGCCATCAACGAAGCCAGGGCTTCGAGAATCCGTTCCTTGCCCGGCGACTGGCTGTCACCGAACAGGTCGTGAAGGTGGTCAACCGTCATCGGCCGGCCGGCGGCCATCAGGATGGCTTCGAGCAGCGGCTTCAGCGATTCGAGATCGGACGGCGCGGGTGCGGCATGCACCGGCTGGTCGGAATAGACATCCTGCGCTTCGGCCACTTCAGCCGGCGTGGGGGCGTCGGCTGCGGATTCCGGCAGTACTTCCGGGGTTTCGTGTTCTTCGTGTTCGTTCATTTGACTCATGGGGTGCTACCGGCCACGTCTGCATCCGCGGCGTCCTGAAGATTCGGGCCATCAAGGCTCTTCGTGCGCACATAAATGGGCGCCAATGCCTCGTTCTGGGTGATCTCGATCAGATTTTCCTTTGCCAGTTCGAGGATGGCCAGGAATGTCACCACCACGCCCAGGCGCCCTTCCTCGACCGTGAACAGTTCGATGAAGCCGACAAACTCGCCTTCCTGAAGCCGACTCAGCACTTCGCTCATGCGCGCACGCACCGACAGGGCTTCGCGCTTGATGTTGTGCCGACCGAACAACTCGACCCGCTTCATCACGTCTTTCAGCGCCAGCAGCAGCTCGCGCATTTCCACCGGCGGCGGCACCGAGATGGTCTCCTGCTCGACGACGTGGGCGTCGACCCGATAGAAGTCGCGACCCTCACGCGGCAAGCGGTCGATATCTTCGGCCGCCTTCTTGAAGCGCTCGTATTCCTGCAGACGGCGCACGAGGTCCGCACGCGGATCCTCTTCTTCGCCCGCCTCATTCGGCGGCCGCGGCAGCAGCAGGCGCGACTTGATCTCGCAGAGGATGGCGGCCATGACCAGATAATCGGCCGCCAGCTCAAGCTTCATGTCCACCATCAGCTCGATGTATTCCATGTATTGCCGGGTGATTTCGGCAATCGGGATATCCAGGATTTCCAGGTTCTGCCGGCGAATCAGATAAAGCAGCAGGTCCAGCGGTCCTTCGAACGCCTCCAGAATGACTTCCAGTGCATCCGGCGGGATGTACAGGTCCTGCGGCATGGCAAGCACGGGTTCGCCGCGCACCATGGCCAGGGGCATTTCGGTCTGCACTGGCTGTGCCTTCAACACGGGGGCTGAAAGGACTGCTTCTGGCTCATCGGACATCGGGCAGCAGGCTCATGAATCCCGTCGGACGCCACAAGAGCGCTCGGACGGACCATCACTATCGAAAGAACCGCACGCTGCCTTATGCGCAGTGCGCGACCATGGAGTCGGGGAATCGCAGCGTCTCGAAGGAGGCTTCTGAGCGCGTGGCGTGCAATGTAGGCAGGTTTGGTCCATTTGTCCAGTTGCCGGGCCAATCCCGTTCAGGCCACCCGGTCGTGTCCGGGCTCAAACCGGCGCATCGGCCTTGATGGCCAGCGCGTGGATATCCGTGTCCATCATGCCACCCAGTGCCGCATAGACGGCCCGGTGCCGCGCCAGCAAAGGCAGCCCGGTGAACGCCGCGCTGGTGATCTGCACGGTGAAATGGCCGCGGCCATCCCGGGCGCCGGCATGGCCGACATGTTTGTGGCTGTCGTCGATGATATCGAGGGCGGTCGGTGCCAGCGCCGCAACCAGCAAGCTACGCATCCGCTCGATCCGCGCGGCATTCACGGCAGCACCTTCCGGAACGGTGACACGCGCACCGACTCGTAAACACCCGCCTCAAGATATGGATCGGCATCGGCCCAGGCGCGCGCCGCGTCCACCGACTCGAACTCGGCGACGATCAGGCTGCCGGTGAATCCGGCCGGACCCGGGTCCTCGGCGTCGATCGCCGGCAACGGACCGGCCAGCAGCAGGCGCCCTGAGTCTTTCAGTGCGTTCAGACGGGCCAGGTGCGCCGGTCGGGCAGCCAAACGGCCAGCCAGGCTATCGGGACGATCCTTGCCTTCAATGACGTACCACATGCGCGATCCTCGTTCGGGAAAGGGGCAAGCATAACGCGGGCGGGATCGGCAGTCGGGACAGTCAGTGACTATGCTTGCCGCTCTCCATCGGAATCACACCATGAACACCCGCATCGAACAGGACGGCTTTGGAACGCTCGAATTGCCCGCTGACGCCTTGTATGGCGCACAAACGCAACGCGCCGTCGTGAACTTCCCGGTCTCGGGTTGGCCAATGCCACCGGCATTCATCGCCGCACTCGGCGCCATCAAGGCCGCCTGTGCCCGTGCGAACGGTGAGTTCGGCCATTTACCCGCACTGGTCGCCGACGCCATCGCGCAGGCTGCCGACCAGATCGCGGCCGGCGCGTTCGTCGACCAGTTCCCGGTCGACGTGTTCCAGACCGGCTCCGGCACCAGCAGCAACATGAACGCGAACGAAGTCATTGCCGCTTTGGCCTCGAAGACGCTGGGCACCCCTGTCCACGCCAATGATCAAGTCAATTTCGGACAGAGTTCGAACGACGTGATTCCCACCGCGATCCAGGTTGCGGCAGCACGTCTGCTCGCCGATGAACTGCTGCCTGCCCTGCTCGACCTCAAGGCGATGCTGGAACAGCGCGCCGGCGAACATCTGAATACGGTCAAGACCGGCCGCACCCACTTGATGGACGCCATGCCGGTGACGCTCGGTCAGGAGTTGCTCGGCTGGGCCGCGCAGATCCGCAGCAACATCGAACGCCTGGCCGATACCCAACGTCGCGTCACACGCCTGCCGCTCGGCGGGACCGCCGTCGGCACCGGCATCAACGCCGATTCCCGGCTCGGTCCACGCGTTGCCGAACTGCTGTCGGCGCAAGGCAGCGTAACGTTTGAAAGTGCCGACAATTACTTCGAGGGCATCTCCGCGAAGGACGAATGCGTTGAACTGTCCGGGCAACTGAACACGCTGGCCTGCTCGTTGATGAAGATCGCGAACGACTTGCGCTGGATGAACTCGGGCCCGCTCGCCGGACTCGGCGAGATCGAACTCCCTGCACTTCAGCCCGGTTCGTCGATCATGCCGGGCAAGGTGAATCCAGTGATTCCGGAGGCGGTTGCGATGGTCTGCGCGCAAGTCATGGGACAACATCTCACCGTCACCCTTGCCGGCCAGTCCGGCAACTTCCAGCTCAACGTCATGCTGCCGGTCCTTGCGCACAACTTGCTGAATGCGCTGTCATTGCTGGCAAATGCCAGCCGTCTGCTGACCACGCGCGCGCTCGCCGGTTTCACCGTCCGCCACGCGCGGATCGAAGCAACGCTGGCGCAGAATCCCATCCTGGTGACGGCGCTGAACGCACGGATCGGTTACGAACAAGGCGCGGCCATCGCGAAACGAGCCTATCGCGAGGGGCGCCCCGTGCTCGATGTCGCCCAGGAAATGACCGGCATTGCGCGGGAAGAGTTGGCTGCTTTGCTCAACCCGGCCTTGCTGACGCGCGGCGGTGGTGCCGGGCCTGGTGGTGGCTGAGTGCGCGAGCTCCTTGTGCTTCGCTTAGCGAAACGCAAGGACAGAGTGTTTGCCTAACCCCACCCAACCCTCCCCGGACATCGGTGAGGGCCTGCTCGAGCGAACTTTGGTGCAAGCACCCTATCGCGGCTAAAGCCGCTCCCACAGCTTGCAGGCCTTTGAAAC
>JBEIPT010000537.1:0-2300 GCA_040376895.1 Lysobacteraceae bacterium
ACAAGGACGCCTACGCGCTGGTCCAGTCCAACGGCCTGAGCCCCAACGCCGACGGCGACAGCTGGATGACCAAGGCCTGGAAATCCGTGCCGAAGTTCTCCCTCGGCGGCGGTGCCACGTATTCCAGCGAAATGTACGCCGGTCAGCCAGATACCGCCGCCGGATTCGATACCGCGACGGGTGCGTACTCGTATCGGGTGCCGTCCCATACGACGTTTGATGCGTTCGCGAACTACGCGTTCACTGACCATTTCAAGGCGCGGTTGAATATCGGAAACGTGTTCGACAAGAACTACTACCTTGCAGCGTACCGTAGCGGTGCATTTACCTATATTGGTGATGCCCGGAATGCCCAGCTCAGTTTCAGCGTCGATTTCTGAAATGGCGACCAAACTGCCCGTGGGTCTCTACAGCGCAGAAGACTATGAGCGCGAGGCGGCCAAAACCGTCCTGCCTGCCGTGTGGGCCTGGCTGCAGAGTGGCAGCGGCACTGAACGGACATTGCGTGCGAACCGCGCAGCGTTCGATTGCATTGGGTTGTACAACCGCTTGCTGCGACGCTGCAGCGGCGGATCCACTCGGCTCGAGTTGTTCGGGCAACAGCTCAGTCACCCGATCCTGTTGGCGCCGGTAGCTCAACACGGATTGGTGCATGCAGATGGCGAACTGGCCACGGCGCGCGGCACACGGGCGTCCGACACCGTCATGGTGGCCAGCACCCAGTCCAGTGTTTCGATGGAAGCCATTGGTTCGGAGCTGGCCGGGCAGGGGTGGTTTCAGTTGTACCTGCAGCCGCGACGCGATGACACGTTGACTCTGATCCGTCGTGCCGAGGTTGCCGGATTCAGGGCTCTGGTCCTGACCCTGGACGCACCGGTTCAGCCTGCTTCCCGCGCAGCCCTGTTGGCGAACTTTGGTGCCGTGGAGCAGGCGTTTCCAAATCTGCGTGATTTTCCTGCTGCCAATCGCCGCGAACTGGATCCCGGTGACTCAATCGTGTTTCAGGGCGTGATGGCGGATGCGCCGGATTGGCAAGATCTGCATTGGCTTCGCCGACAAACGGATTTGCCGATCATCGCCAAGGGCGTTTCGTGTCCGGATGATGCACAAAGACTGATTGAGGCGGGTATCGAGGCCATCGGTGTGTCGAATCATGGCGGTCGCACGTTGGATGGTGTGCCGGCGAGCCTGCATCTTCTGCAATCGATTCGACAGCGAGTCGGCCCTGACTTACCGGTGCTTCTGGATGGCGGTGTCCGATCCGGGAGTGACGTGTTCAAGGCACTCGCGCTGGGTGCCAATGCAGTGATGATCGGTCGCCCTCAGTTGCATGCGTTGGCGATAGCCGGTGCGCTGGGTGTGGCACATCTCATCCGGCTTTTTCGTGACGAACTCGAATTGACCATGGCCCTGACCGGGGTCTTCAATCTTGCCGATATCACTCCTGACTGTCTGCAGATTCCGGAGCGCAGGCCATGCTGAACCTATTCGACTCGGTCCTGGATTCCGCGTCTGTTTTGCACTATCGGGCCCGGCTTGATTCGGCAACGTGGATCGACGGTCGGGCGACGGCCGGCTCCCTGTCCCGTTCCGTCAAGCAGAATCAGCAGCTCGACTCGCAGAGCGACCTGGCAATCGAACTCGGCAACGATTTGCTGAGGCGCCTCGGCAAGCACGCGCCGTTCCTGTCTGCAGCCTTGCCCGAACAGATCCATCCTCCGCGATTCAATCGCTATCGTGATGGTGGCCATTACGGCACCCACGTGGACAGCGCCATCATGCGGATCCGCGAACAGGGCGTCACGCTCCGCAGTGACCTGTCGGCCACTGTGTTCCTGAGTGAGCCGGACGACTACGACGGCGGTGAATTGATGATCGAAACGTCATTCGGTGCGCAAGCTGTCAAATTGCCGGCGGGCTCGATGGTGTTGTATCCATCGAGCAGCCTGCACCGAGTGACGCCCGTGACCCGAGGTGAGCGCGTTGCCGCATTTTTCTGGATTCAGAGTCTGGTGCGTGACGACGGCGAACGGGCGCTGCTGTGTGATCTCGACCGCACGATCCAGTCGCTGTCAGCGCAATTGCCGTTGGATCATCCCGACGTGTTGGGACTCAGCGGCACGTATCACAACCTGCTGAGGCGGTGGGCGCAGCCTTGATGACGGTGCTCGCGTCGTGGGTTGATGAGGCTGTCATCGACCAGTCGAATCAGTCGGCCCGCTCGCGTACCGGCTTCTTGGCGAGTTTGCGCTGCAGGGTTCGGCGATGGAGTCCGAGGGCACGAGCCGCGCCGGAAACGT
>JBEIPT010000292.1:0-4936 GCA_040376895.1 Lysobacteraceae bacterium
TGCATGAAGATCGTCGACGATCTCCGAGCCGCCGAAATCCGTGGCACACACGCTCGTGCCGATGCGGAACTCGAAGGCAAGAACGTCGACTTCGACCTGGCCTCGAGCATCAAGAATCTGGATCGTCAGAAAGTGGTCGTCGCAGAACTTCGCCGCCGCGTCGAGTCGCTGAACCTCCGTGCGCCGATCGACGGCCTGGTCGGAACCTTGTCGATCGTCGACCGCGCCCAAGCCGTCCTCAATGCGCCGCTGATCACGATCGTCGACCTGAGTCGCCTGGAAGTGGAGCTCAGCGTTGCTGAAATCTATGCGGAAGACATCGGCCTGGGCATGGCCGCGTCGATCGACCTGGGCAACAACGACGCCGAAGGCACTGTTGTTGCGATCGCTCCCGAAGTGGTCGCGAATCAGGTGCTGGTGCGCGTGCGTTTTGCTGGTGGACAGCCGGAAGGGCTGCGTCAGAACCAGCGTGTGCGCGGCCGGATCCTGCTCAGCCAGAAGGATGATGTGCTGACGCTCGCGCGTGGCCCCTTCCTCGAGGCTCACGGTGCCCGCTACGTGTATCGCGTCGTCGACGGCATTGCCACGCGCAATCCGGTCGCGATCGGCACGACCAGCGTCACCGCGGTAGAGATTGCCGAAGGACTCAAGGCTGGTGATGAAGTAGTCATCTCCGGATCCGAAAATTTCGAGAACGCCGAACGCGTTCGCATCAACGACTGAAGCACAGAAAAGGAGCAACACATGATCAGGATGAACAAGCTCAGCAAGGTGTACCGCACGCACATGATCGAAACCCATGCGCTGCGCGGCATCGAGATTGATGTGCAACCAGGCGAGTTCGTGGCGGTGACCGGTCCGTCTGGTTCCGGCAAGACCACGTTCCTCAACATCGCCGGATTGCTCGAAGAGCACACGGGTGGCGATTATTTCCTGGACGGCGTGAATGTCACCGGGCTGAACGACAACCAGCGTTCGCGGCTTCGCAACGAAAAGCTCGGCTTCATTTTCCAGGGATTCAACCTGATCCCCGATCTCAACCTGTTCGACAATGTCGATGTGCCGCTTCGTTATCGCGGTTTCAACGCCGCCGAACGCCGCCGCCGGATCGAGGAAGCCCTTGCGCAGGTCGGCCTGTCGGCTCGCATCAAGCACTATCCATCGGAGCTGTCCGGCGGGCAGCAACAGCGAGTGGCCATCGCCCGGGCGCTCGCCGGTTCGCCGAAAGTCCTGCTTGCCGACGAACCCACCGGCAATCTGGATACGCAGATGGCACGTGGCGTGATGGAACTGCTGGAAGAGATCAATGCTCGCGGCACCACCATTCTGATGGTCACACATGATCCGGAACTGGCCGCCCGCGCCGCGCGCAACGTGCACATCGTCGATGGCCTGGTCACCGATTTTGTTCGCCGCGAAGCCGCCTCGCTTGTTGCTGTGGCGTGAGGAGCAGACCATGTTCTTCTACTATCTGAAACTCGGCGCGGTCAACCTGAAGCGCAACCCGATCATCACCGCGTTGATGGTGATCACCTTGGCGGTCGGCGTTGCTGCCGCAATGACCACGCTGACGATCCTGCGCGGCATGTCGGGTGACCCCATCCCGCACAAGAGCGACCGCCTGTTCTATGTGCAGATCGACTCCGGACCCATCGGACGCGAATCTGCGAGTGGTGACCCGGATCCACAGCTCACTTACGCCGACACGATGAATCTCTGGCGCGCCGCCAAAGCGCCGCGACAGACGCCACTGATGGGCACCTCGGGCACCATCTCTCCGGAACGCAAGGACCTGGCGCCGTTTCTGACCACCGGTCTTGCCGTTGGCTCCGACTTCTTTACGATGTTTGATGTCCCGATGCTCGAAGGTCAAGCCTGGACTGGGGCACAGGACAAAGCCGGTGCCGACGTTGTGGTGATCACGCGTGCGCTGCGCAACCGCATGTTCGGCGAGAACCAGTCCGCAGTGGGCAAACGCCTGACCTTGTCACAACGGGAGCTCACGATCGTTGGCGTGCTGGATACATGGAATCCGCTGCCTAAGTTCTACCGCTTGGTCGGTTCCAACCGTTATGGCAATCACGAAGACTATTTTGTGCCGATCGAATACGCGGTGCGCGTCGAGTCGGGGATCGAAGGCCAGGTCAGCTGCACGTCCCGACCCGACCCCGGCTTCAAGGGTTTTCTGGATTCCGACTGCACTTGGTTGCAGTACTGGGTGGAGCTGGGTCGCGCCGATGATCGCCAGGGTTATCTGGATTACCTCGGCGCCTATGTCGACGAACAGAAGAAGCTCGACCGCCTGCCACGACCGATCAACAACCGAGTCAGCGATGTCATGGCCTGGATGGAGCGACAAGGGGTCATCGACAACGACACCGTGGTCGCAACCTGGCTTGCCTTCGCGTTCCTCGGTGTTTGTCTCGTCAATACGGTCGGGTTGCTGCTCGCGAAGTTCAGTGCCCGCCCGGGTGAAATCGGCGTGCGCCGGGCACTGGGTGCATCACGTTCCGAGATCTTCTCCCAGTTCCTGACCGAAGCCGGAGTCATTGGACTGGTCGGCGCCGGCCTGGGCATCGCGCTGACGATCGCGGCGCTGGCCTATGTCCGCCAATACGCACAGGACATCGCACTGCTCACGGAAATGGATCTCGTGATGTTGTTTGCGACCATCGCCATCTCGCTCACCGCCGCCCTCGGCGCCGGCTTGCTGCCCACCTGGCGCGCTTGCCAGGTGTTGCCAGCCGCCCAACTCAAATCACAATAAGGAGGCTGCCATGGAAGTCCGCCCGATCCTGTCCACGCTGTTCCGCAACAAGACAGCACCGCTGTTGATCGCAGCCCAGGTTGCGCTCACGCTGGCGATTGTCGCCAATTCCCTCTACATCATTCGGGAACGTCTTGCGTCGGCAGCTCGCCCTTCCGGCATCGACGAACCCAACATCGGCTGGATCAATCTTTCGCCGATCGGGGAAGTCGCTGACCCGAAAACCCTGCAGGACATTGACTTGAATGCCATTCGCACCATCCCGGGCGTAAAATCCGCTGCATGGGTGAACATGATGCCGCTGACGCAATCCGGCTGGAGTTCGGGCGGCATGAGCCTCAAGGAAGGTGACGATAACTCCGGCCTCGGTTCGGCGCACTACTTCTCGCCGGATTCGCTGATCGATACGCTGGGCGTGAAGTTGATTGCGGGACGCGACTTTACGCCCGACGATGTGTTCGAACATGACCCGGATCAGGGGAGTGCCTTGCCGAAGTCAGTGATCATCACCAAAGCGCTTGCGGAAGCTTTGAAGCCCGGAGAAACGGAGCTCGGCAAGCTGGTCGGCCAACGCCTGTTCAATGCTGCCGAGCAACCGGTGACGATCATCGGCATCATCGAACGCCTGCAGACACCGTGGTCGAATGCAGGTTCGGACGGTGAACAGTCCTACATTCTGCCGATCCGCTATGTCACCGGCTCGTTTCAGTATGCGGTGCGATCGGAACCCGGACAACTTGAGCGAGTGATGAAGGAAGCCTCCGAGACGCTCGCCAAATTGCGTTCCGATCGTGTCCTGAACTCACAACGGACGTTCGCCGAGATCCGTGCGAGCCGGTATGCCAACGAACTGCTGATGGCCGGGTTGCTGATCGCGGTCACCGTATTCCTGTTGCTGATCACCGCCAGCGGCATTGTCGGGCTGTCGAGCCTCTGGGTGAATCAGAGGCGGAAGCAGATCGGTGTGCGCCGGGCGCTCGGTGCGCGTCGGATCGACGTGATCCGCTACTTCCTGGTCGAGAACATGCTGATCACGACCGGTGGCGTACTGATTGGACTCGTTCTGACTCTGGCCTTGAACCAGGTTCTGGTGCGCCAGATGGAAGTTCCTCGCCTTCCGATCGAATACATCGGGTTCGGCATGGTGATCATGTGGTTGCTCGGTGTCGCATCGGTGCTCGGTCCGGCACTCCGTGCGGCACGAGTGCCTCCGGCCGTGGCGACGCGCACAGTGTGAGCACCGGCCCTTCGACTATCATCGGGTCAACGGAACTCATGATGGCCGGGTATGCGCAGATTGCACATCGGTGGCGTGGTAAGGGCGGAAGGTTGGGAGAACTTCAACGCCGTATCGTCGGCAGTGGTCGATCATCTGGGCAATGCCCGTGACCTCGGCCGCTTCGACGATCGGAGTTTCGATCTCGTCTACGCCTCGCATGTGCTGGAGCATTTCGACTGGCGCCACGAACTGGCGCCAGTCCTGAAGGAATGGCGCCGGGTGCTCAAACCCGGCGGTGAACTCCATGTTTCGGTGCCCGACCTGGCCATTCTGTGCCGGCTGTTTCTCGACCGTAAGCGATTGGCTTTGCACCAGCGTTTTCTGGTCGTGCAGATGATGTACGGCGGACAGGTGGATTCGTTCGACTACCACAAGGCCGGTTTCGACGAAGACATCCTCGGCGCCTGTTTCGAGGACGCGGGTTTCGACTCCTGGCAGCGCGTCGACACCTTTGACCATTTCCGTGACACCAGTCTTGAACAGATGCTGGGTGAACCGATCAGTCTCAATATGGTCGCTCGCAATGGATCGGTCGACACAACCCAGGATACCCGGGACAACACCATCGGTCGGAATGATCCGTGTCCTTGCGGCAGCGGGCAACGCTACAAGCACTGCCATGGTGCGACTCCGTGATCGCGACTCGAATCAGGTCAACGCAAAAATGATCGCGAACTGCACGAACCGGTAGATCAATACGTTGCCGACGAGTAATCCGGCCAGCACCATCAAGGCAGTCGCGATCGCAGCAAGCCAGCCCAGGTCGAAGCTTCTGCGGAAGGTAACGGCCGAATATCCGACGATCAAGGCCGGGAATACGAGCGTGAATATGCCTGACTCGATCGGCCAACCAGTCCATCGGACCATGTGCGCGACGGGCAACAGCACCA
>JBEIPT010000405.1:0-3507 GCA_040376895.1 Lysobacteraceae bacterium
CTGTGGGAGCGGCTTCAGCCGCGATGCCAAGGTCCACAAACTGTGGGAGCGGCTATGTGCGTTAAGGCACACACAAGCCGCGGCCAAACAGCGCGCTCCGATATACTACTCGGCTCATAAAATCAGGGCTGCCGAGTGATCCAACCTATTACCCCTGTGTCGATCACCGCGTTCACCGCCACCACGGGGTGCGGCGTGGGTCGCGACGCTATGTTGCGCGCACTGTCCGAACGACGCAGTGGGCTCACACCGAATGACTTCGGCCACGACCCGCTGCCCACGTATGTCGGTCGTGTGCAGGAAATCGAGGCACTGTCTTTCCCCGCCGAGTTTGCCGTCCACGATTGCCGGAACAATCGGCTCGCCTGGCTTGGTTTGCTGGCTGATGGTTTTGTGGACAGTGCCAAAGCCGCAGTCGACCGATATGGCCCCGATCGCGTCGCGTTGCTGCTGGCAACCTCAACTTCCAGCATCGGCGCCACCGAAGAGGCCTATACCCGCCTGACCGACGACAAACGTTTTCCGGAAGACCTGCGTCGCCCGGAAGTGCACCACCCGCATTCACTCGGCGCGTTCCTGCGCAGTGTGCTGGGTTGTACAGGGCCAACCGTGACCACGGCAACGGCCTGTTCATCCAGTGCCAAGGTTTTTGCGCAAGCCGAGCGAATGCTGCGACTGGGCTTGATCGACGCGGCCATTGTCGGCGGAGTCGATACCCTGTGTGGCGCAGTGCTGTTCGGATTCAACGCGCTCGAGTTGGTGTCACCGGAGCCCTGCCGTCCCTGCGACGTGCAACGCCGTGGCATCAACCTCGGTGAAGCGGCCGGTTTTGCACTGATCGAACGTGGTGGCCCGGCCTCCGCGCCCCAACTGCTGGGTTGGGGCGAAAGCTCCGATGCGCACCACATGTCCACTCCGCACCCGGAAGGGCTTGGTGCGCGCCTCGCCATCGAAGGCGCGTTGGCGCGTGCCGGGCTGGATGTCGAATCGGTCGGCTACATCAACATGCACGGCACTGCGAGCCAGAAGAACGATGAAGTCGAAGCCGGACTGATTGCGCGTATGTTCCCCGCACACACACTCGCCAGCTCAACGAAAGGCTGGACGGGTCACACGCTTGGTGCAGCCGGGATCGTCGAGGCAGTGATTTCGCTTCTGGTGCTGGAAACCGGTCTTGTGCCTGGCTGCCTCAATGCCGAAGAGTTGGATCCCGTGTGCGGACCGCAGGTGCAGATAGCCAATCATCAGGCGACGATCAATACCGTGTTGTCGAACTCATTCGGATTCGGCGGCAACAATGCTGCATTGCTGTTCGGCAAGGGAGCAGCGGCACGACACTCGACCTGCAGATTGGCGGTATGGCGTTTTACTCGCCTTTCGCACCGAGTTGGGCTGATGCGAGAGCCGTGCTGCGAGGTGAAGCCGAACTCCTGGCGGCACCAGCCGGCCGGCCTCAAAACGGTGTGCTGGCCCCAACTGAGCGACGTCGTGCCCCCGATACCGTGGCCGTTGCGCTGTATCTTGCCGAAGCTGCCTGCGCCGATGCCGGCAGTGCGCCGACCGACATGGCCAGCGTCTTCGCGTCCGCTTATGGCGATCTGGCGATCAACGATTACATGTGCGAGACCTTGGCGACCACGCCGCGCATGATCTCGCCCACCAAGTTCCACAACTCGGTGCACAATGCTGCAGCGGGCTATTGGACGATCGGCACCGGCTGCCGCAAAGCCTCGACCGCATTGGCTGCCGCGCGTGCGTCGTTTGCCGAAGCACTGCTTGAAGCGGCCGTGCAAGCGACGACCGATGCCGATCCGGTGTTGCTGGTGTGTTACGACGTCGAAGCACGCGGGCCCTTGTCCGAGGTCTGCAAGAGCACTTCGGTGTTCGGAACTGCGCTGGTGTTGTCGCAACCGGATCCCACGCGGACTGGACCGCGCCTGAAATTGTCCATCACAGATGGCGGGACGGAGCCACAACCGGTCACGGCGCTGGCCGCGCGCCACAGCGACCATCCGATGCAGTCAAGCTTCGTGCTGTTTGAATCGCTGGCGCGCGGCACCGAAGATTCGTTCACGCTGCGACTCGATGGCGGACGCACGCTGCAGGTTCAGGTGGCGCCGTGAATCGTGTCGTTGTCGCCATTCCGGCGCTGAACGAACAAGGGGCCATCCGCGACGTGGTCAACGGCGTGTTGGCGACCGGCTTGCCGGTGATCGTCATCAATGACGGATCCACCGACGACACCGGCGCGATCGTGGCCGAACTGCCGGTCACCGTGATCACGCACGCCCAACGCCAAGGCAAGGGCCAAAGTCTTCGGGATGCACTCGCCGAAGCGCGTCGTCTGGGTTACACCGCTGTCGTCAGCATGGACGGTGATGGTCAGCATCACGCAGAGGATCTGGCGCCGCTGATGCGTGCGCATGCCGATCACCCCGATGTGCTGTTGCTGTGTGCCCGTGAGATCGGTCGCGAGGCGCAACCTGCGATCCGCCGATTCGCCAATCATTTCGCCGACTTCTGGGTCAGCTGGGCGTGCGGACAAAGAGTGCTCGACTCACAGTGCGGGCATCGTCTTTACCCATTGTCGATGGTGGCAGCGATGAACCTGCCGCAGAGCGAAGGTTTCGCGTTCGAGAGTGAAATGCTCATCGAAGCGGCCCGGATTGGTACGCCGATCGGCTCGATCGCGATCAAGGCGCGTTATCACGCCGGTCGCCGGGCAAGCCACTTCCAGCCCTTGCTCGACGTGATGCGCATCACGCGCATGATCGCGTGGCGCATCATCAAGCGTGGCCTGTATCTGCCGGGCCTTTATGCTTCCTTGACGCGCTCGCCGCTGAGATGCACCCCATGAACACGGAACAAGACGTCGATATCCTGGTGTTGGGTGGTGGGCTCGCCGGCCTCACGCTGGCGTTGCAGTTGCGCGCGCGTTTCGCCGATCTGTCGATCACCGTGCTCGAGCGCAAGCAGCATCCATTGCCGGTCGCGGCGCACAAGGTCGGTGAGTCCACGGTCGAGATCGGCGCCAACTACTTCGAGAGTGTGCTCGGGCTGAAGCCTTTGCTGATGCAGAATCAGCTCAAGAAATTCGGCTTCCGGTTCTTCTTTTCGGAAGGCGAACGCGAGATTGACGGCGTCACGGAGCTCGGTGCCAGCACCTTCCTGCCGACCGGCTCGTGGCAAATCGACCGAGGAATCTTCAAAAACGATCTGGCGGAGGAGTGCGCCCGTCGTGGCATCCGGTTCCTCGATGGCGCAGTCGTGCGCGACATCGATCTGGATGCGGCCTCTCGCCATCGCTGCCGGGCTGAGCGCCGTGGTGAATCGCTGGCGTTCTCTGCGCGCTGGATCGTGGATGCATCCGGTCGCGCGGGCCTGCTCAAGCGCAAGCTCGATCTCGCCCAGACCAACGATCACAACGCAAACGCAGTGTGGTTTCGGATCGGCGAGCGAATCGACGTGAATGATTGGTGCACGGACGAAACCTGGCTCGATCGCTGC
>JBEIPT010000465.1:0-2829 GCA_040376895.1 Lysobacteraceae bacterium
AGCTTCGAGTAGCACCCGGCGTCTCGCCAATCGGGTCAGGGATACCCGGTTGGCGGTCGGAGCTCAGGCTTCCAAGTTGATCCTGAAGCACTTTTCGGGTCAAACCTTGATCTGCCGCAAAGTCTGTCAGTTTACCTTCGGTCAAGATTGAGTCTCAGGCATTGCGGGTACGGATTCGGGCATGTCGCTCACCGACCGGTTTGCCGGCCGGAGGCGTTGCGATGAAGTTGGTGATGCGAGCAGTAGTGATCGGGTTCATGATGGTTCTGGCGGCACCTGCCGGGGCGCTGACTCTCAGAGTGGGCACTGGAGCGGGGTGCACCCACCCTGATCTGGCCTCGGCGCTGCTTGCGATCCGCAGTGAAACCGGGACCCACACGATCCGGATCAACAAGGGCACTTATCCCGTTCCCGATGGTATGGCCTACCTGCCGACGGTCAACCAGACCGGGGTATTCCTCGAAGGCGGGTATGCCGATTGTCTGGCCGCGGCACCAAGCGGAAGCACATCGTCCGACGCCGATCGAGCGGTGTTCGACGGAACAGGTGGACAGAAGCGGTCCGTGCTGGATGTCCATGTATTCGGGCGGATCGGTACTTTTCAAATCCGGCGGATCGTCTTGACTGGCGGTGATGCCACCGACATCGTTCCGTCATCGGACTTCGCGAAGACAGGTGGCGGCCTGATGATTCGAGGGCAAGCCTCGGTGCTGATCGGGCTGGGCACGACCATCCGCAACAATGCTGCTGTCAGTGGTGGCGGTGTAGGTCTTGCCGGTTCCAACGTCACGGACTTGGGTGGGGCACGCGTTGATTTCTTCATCGATGAAGGCGCTGAAATCCGCAACAACGTGGCCACGGATCGTGGTGGCGGCATCTACTGTGGAGGTCAGAACAACTCGCCAGCACCGTCGGCACCAGGCGAGCACCTCGGCAGCATCGTCCTGCGTGATGGCACGGTCAGCTTCAACTCGGCCGTTAGCGGGGCTGCGTTTTACTGCCGCGGCACGCTTGAAGGAGGCGGTGGGTTCCAGCCACGACCGTTTGCCAATCGGGTGGCGTGGATTCTCGGCAATCAGAGCACGGGCGGTGGCAATGGGTGCGCCGCGGGATTTGGCACCTTGGATACCATTCTCCCGGTCGAGTCGGATGGCTTCCGGCACCTTGGTGCGGCGGTGGGCAGCAACGGTCTTGTTGCAGTGACCGCCAACACGGGTGATTCGAGTCCGGGGCTGTGCCTGCTTGGCAGCCGCAGTCGCACCGCACTGGGCGATCCGGCTCCGGTCGGGCAAAGTCGATTCCGTTTGCGCAACCTGTATGTCTCGGACCAATCCGGAGGCGGCTTCATCGGCCTGCGGACCAGTGATCGGATCGAACTGATCGTCGAACCATCGTCGGATACGGTCACGTGCACGTTTTTCTCGGCCACTCCGTGTGTGCGATTCTTCAACAATTCCGTGGGTGGGTCTGGGGCTGCCACCCAGGATGGCCAAGTTCTGTACGCAGGCGGAGACAGCCTCCTTCAGATTCGCCGGGGCATGCTGGACGACAATCGATCCCGGCCCCAGATGGTCATGGCAGACGATGGCGCCGACCTCCTGATGTTCTCATCCATCCTCGACAACAATACCGTCGAGCGCCGTGGTGTGTCGCCGTCCACATCAGCAATGTTCTCGGCGCGATTTGGTGCCACGGTTGACATTCGAAACAGCACGATTGTCATGCGCTCACCGCTTGATCTGTTCTTCCGCCTGGGTTGGCAACCCTTGAGTGACACCACCGGCATTGCCTACGCGCGGGCAAGCATCTTTGCGTCAACCGTTTCGCCGGCGCCGACCAATGTCGGCGAGGCCGCACCAGCAGCAAACCTCATCCGCGAATGGTGCGGGTTCTTCCAGAACACCGCCGACTTCATTCGGCACACCACGGTCGTGGATCCAACGACCGGCCTGTTTCAAGTCCACAATCCGGCCGATTTTGTGCTCGACGCGAACTATGCACCGCAGACTCTGGCTTTGCGTGATGGCTGTACGGCTCCATCGATCAATCGCGATTTCTACGGGCGCCCCTATGACGTGAACTTCGAACCTGCATTCGCGGTTCATGCCGATATCGGTGCCGTCGAGGCGCAATTGGCTGATGCCATGTTTGCGAATGGCTTCGAATGAAAACAGGAATCCGGCGGCGGCCGGATTCCGAGGTCGGACTGCCCCTCATCCGGCCTTCGGCCACCTTCTCCCGTGAACGGGAGAAGGCAGTTCAAATCCGGGCAATTCTTCTCCCGCTTGCGCGTCGTTCGAACTGTTCGGGTCAGTCTTCGAATCCGTCCTTGAACAAGTGTCCGGCCTCGATCCGATAGCTGGCAAAGAAGCTCTGTTCGCTGGTTGCATTGATGGACATACCCCCGACTAGAATGCCGCTGCCGTCTACGATGGCTTTTTTCGCCTTGTCGAAGCTTGTGGTGCTGGCACCAAATGCAACGGTGTGGTCGACCAGGACCATACCCTGCGTGCCGAACTGCAGGTCGCGGCTGCCATCGGGGTTGTAGCGAAGCACCACATCGTTCGAATCGGTGCCCTCACCATCGGAAGCCATGGGTGCGGTGAATCCATAACTTTCGTTGGCGCGGAAGCCATAGACACTCACGGTCATGGGTTCTGGCGACGTGACGCGATAGAGCCCCGGCGCGCGTTGAAGATTCGTCCCCGAATAATTCGTACCGGGAATGACCGTAAAACCTGTAGCAGGGACAATTTGACCATCCACGCGGATCCGGCCGACAGCACTCGTCGGCGCCACGATGCTGATGAAGTGCAGGTAGCTGAAATG
>JBEIPT010000134.1:0-9090 GCA_040376895.1 Lysobacteraceae bacterium
ATGTGGGAGCGGCTTCAGCCGCGAGGAAGAGTCGTCAATACCCGAACGAAGTATGCCGCTTTCCGGGTACACAAAATGCTCGCAGTGACGAATGCGGCAGCGACCGTTGCAGAGCCGCGACATCACACAGTCAACAATATGAGCGGCATTCAGGTCCTTAGTCCAAGTGTATGTGCGGAGTGTTTGCTACCTTTGGCGAACACGCCAGTCACCCGTCGATCAGATACAGGCGAGCCACTCAAGCCAATTGAGCGAGAAGAACTGTTGACAGGTGATCATCAGCAACAATGCCATCGATGCTGAGTGTCAGCGTCCTGTCTTGGCCACGTGCACCAATTCGGACATCGGCGATGTTCGGCATCAATCCTTCGAATCGATCAGTGCCCAGAGTCTCGCCATTGCCACCCGCCACTTTCAGAATGGCGTAGCCGTGCGCGCCGGCGCGATGCCGCAGCTGGCGTCATCCAGCGGGGTCATCTGTTACCCACCGCTGCCGTCATAGAGCATCATGCCCCAGGCGTTGTGGTCGGCGATCTGGCTATCTGGCCAACCGCTGCCACTGTCGCAAAAGTCGTCCTCGAATACCGTGTTGCCGGCACCATGCCGGTCTCAGGGGGTCAGACGCGAAACGGCGGGATTTTCTCCGGAGCGCTCATTTTGGTCGGATCAACACACCGCGGACTTCCAAGGGCCCTTTGCCCACATGGGTCCAAACCAGCACCACGTCACGTCCGCGGGCCGCCATTCTCGGCATGCCGGTATTCCGGCCGGGTGCGATCTCGGTGATTTCGTGGGTTTCGGCAATCCTGCCCTCGCGATCGACGCGCGCAACCTTCAAGACAGTGGCGGAGCCACGCTGGCCGATCCACGACACCAGCGCTTCGTGGCGACCGAACGCCACGGCATCCACGCGACCCTGCAGACTTTCATGGGATTCCAGTTCGCCCAGAGTTTGCCAAGTGCCATCCAACCGTGCGAGCCGAACGACGGCTTCACCCTCACGCATCGTCGGCCAGAACGCCAGCGGATCACCACCGAGGCTAGCCAGCGCCGGACCATTCACCGGACAAGCGGGCATCAGCCAGTTGTCTGCAGGCAGCGGCATGGGCTCGGACCAAACGCGCCCGTCAAACCGCACGGCTTCTATATCGCGGATCTCGCCTTCCGTGCGATTGCGGTAAACCAGCCAATGTTCGTCACCGATACGCCGTCCATCGGTGTTGCAACAATCACAGGTCAGTGCATCGAGCTCCCATTGCTGGGTGACTTCCTGCGAACCGTTGACCATTGCCGCTTGCAGCGACGTACGTGCACCGTGGTGGCCGCTATCGTGATCGGCTGAAGCGCCATGGCGACCATCGAGCCAGGCTACTACCACGTTGTTGCCCGATGCCGGCAGCAGCGTCACGAATCCATGTTCGGTGGGCGTGCCATCCGTGTGGACAGTCAACGGAGCTGACCAGGTTCTCCCGCGATCCTTGCTGCGCGTCAGTCGCACGTCATAAGCATACGGCTTCGTCGCATCACTCTTCTGAAGGAAGAACGTGACCCAGTCTCCGCCATCGGTCTCCACCAGGCTCGGAAAATCCGCCCAGTTCACGAACCAGTCCTTGCCGCGGGCAATCAAACCATCGGATTGGGTCTTGCCTTCGTGATCGAGCATGGTGAAACGCAACTCGGCAAAACCATCACGACGCTCGATCGAAGTGAGTACAAACCCATCTCGAACCGTGGCGACTGAAGGCTGCGTCTGACCGGCGAGATCCAATGCCGTGATCGACAGACCAGCATGTACCGGCGCGCTCAATGCGGCAAGGAAGAGCCATCCGGCCAAACCCCGCTTCATGATTGCCTCGGATGTTTGTGACCACCCGAAAGGCGCGCGTTCGGTGGCGCCTTGTTGCCCTCGTCGCGTCGGACTGGTGCGCCGAAACCGGGCTCTTCGCTGACGCGCTGCGCCACCGTCCCGCGCGGATGCGCGTACCAACCCGGATCATCGAAGCTCCCGGGCTTCAGCCCGTCGCGAACCTTGATCACCGTGAACATGCCGCCCATCTCGAGATTTCCGAACGGCCCCTTGCCCATCATCATCGGCAGAGTGTTCGGCGGCCCGGGCATATGTCCGGAATCGGTGTGATCCTGATGTTCGGCCATACCCTGTTCACCCATCGCCATGTAGCCCGGCAACAACTTCCGGATCTCGGACTCGACACCGGTCTGGTCCACGCCGATCATGTTCGGCACATGGTGACCCATCGCGTTCATCGTGTGATGCGACATGTGGCAATGAAACGCCCAGTCACCCGGTTCGGCAACGAACTCGAGATCGCGCACCTGGCCGACACCGACGATCTCCGTAACTTCCGATCGCCACAAAGCTTGAGGCCATCGTCCGCCATCGCCGCCGGTGACCAGGAACTTCGGGCCGTGCATGTGGATCGGGTGGTTCCACATCGACAGGTTCGCCACCCGGATACGCACCCGTTCCCCGGAGGCCGCAACGATCGGATCGATCGCCGGAAACACTTTGCTGTTCATCGTCCACAGGTCGAAGTCCTGCATCACCGACGGGTCCGGTCGTGACGTGCCTGGGTGCAAAGCAAAATTGTGCAGCAACACCGCGTAATCGCGGTGGATCGGCCGAACTTCCTCGCGCGGGTGAATGATGAAGAACCCCATCATTCCCATGGCCATCTGCACCATCTCGTCGGCATGCGGGTGATACATGTGTGTGCCATGCTGGCGCAACGTGAATTCGTAGGCGTAGGTTTCGCCGGGTTTGATGTGCGGTTGCGTCAGGCCGCCAATCCCGTCCATGCCGTTTGGCAGGTTGATGCCATGCCAATGCACGCTCGTATGTTCGCCCAGTCGATTGGTGACGAGGATACGGACCCGGTCACCCTCGTTGACTTCGATCGTTGGGCCTGGGCTGCTGCCGTTGTAGCCCCAGAGTTTTGCGCGTGTGCTTTGCCCTTCACCGCCCGGGCCGAACTCGTGGTCAATCTCTTCGGCGACCAGATGGAACTCCTTCACGCCACCGACGAGCCGATGGGGAAGTGTCCAGCCGTTGAGTGTGCGCACACGACCGGGTGGGTGGCCTTGGCCAGCAACCGAATCTGCGGCGATCGCTTTGCCGCCCAGCAGCGCCATGGGCGTCAACGCGCCGAGCATCTTGAACAGGTTGCGACGAGTGGCTTTCATGATTCGGATGCTCTGCCTCAATGATGGGCGTGCGGATCCGGCGCGCCGGCTTTGGGCAGGAACTGATCGATGCCCACTTCCGGCTGACCAGCCTCGTACAACGGGGCGTCGGGCAATCGGCCACCGGCCAGCATGCGCAGTTGCGCGCGGGCCAGCCAGTAATCGCGGACCGCTTCCAGATATTCGCCATGGGCTGCGTACTGTTCGGCGCGCACCGACAACAACTCGAACGGGCCCTTCAGCATGAAGTTCAGCTCCTGCTGATGACCGTCGACGACCTGCGCCTGGCTCGGCAACAGAACCTGACGATAGACGCGCGTCACTTCTGCGGCGTTGAGCAGGCCGGCGCGCGCTGCAAACAATTCGTTGCCCAGTGTGTACCAGGCGGCATCACGTTCGGCGCGGGCCTCAGCGAGTTCGGCGCGCGTCCGTTCGAGGTCGGCCTGGCCTTGATCGAAGATGGGTAGTGCCAGCGTGAGTCCGGGGCCTTGTTTGTCGGCTTCGCCGTCGGCCTGTTCATGTTCGTATTCGAGTTCGACATCGCCGACAAAGCGCCAGCGCTTCACTGTTGCCAGGGATCGTTCGTGGCCGGCCACCGCACGATCCAACGCTCTCAGGTCCAGACGTTCTGCACGCGCCTGGGCCAACAAGGCTTCGTCGCTGAACGCCACGGCAATCGGTTCGGGCAGATGGGTCGGAACCGACCAGTTCGACTCGATCGGCAGAACCAGCAAGTTGGCGAGCTCGAGCCGCGCCTTGAGTCGTTCGGCTTCGGCACGGGTGGCGGCAATCGCGGTTTCTGCGGCCGTCGCCCGGTACTCGGCAGCATGTGCAGCGGGCAAGGTGCCTGCCGTGACCATCCGGTCTGCCAGTTCGGCGCGTTGCCGATTCGCCTGACGGATCAACTGCGCGAGCGCGGCCTGTTGCTCGGCGCTGATCGATTCGTACCAGGCTTGTTCGACCCGGTGCGCCATCATCAGGATAGCTTGCGCCACTTCAGCTTCAGCCCGTTGTTGCCCAAGTTCGGCAATCGAGCGCCGATCCGGCATGGTCAACAGATCAGTGAACGCCAAGGCCACGCTGCGGGCAATTTCGGTTCCGGATTCGATCCCGAGCCGTGCGATCGAGAATTCGGGATTGTGCAGGCGCGTGGCGGTTTCCAGTTCTGCCCGGCTGATGCCGAGCGCCGCGTATTCGCGGCGCAACTCCGGGTTGTGGCGGAGCGCCAGGTCCAGGGCCTGGCCAATGCCGATCACCCCTTCCGGAGTCTCAGGGCGTTCTGGTTCAAGACTCAGCAGGTCGGACGGCGGCGCGTGACCGATCCGCGCCGACACTTCGGTCGCGGCCTCGGAATAACCCCGCTCAGCGGGCACGCTCGCACAAGCTGCGAGCAGGGCAATGGCTGGCAACAGAACGAGAAACGCATGGCGCATCACTGTCAGCTCAACAGCTGGCGCAACAGGACATCATGACGAAGCAGTTGTGAATCACGGCGCAGACGCGACGCGTGCACGATCGTGACCAATTGTTCAAGCGCCACATCGAAGCGATCGTTGATGACGATGTAGTCGAACTCGTGGGCATGGGCCATTTCATCGTGTGAGCCCTTCATGCGCCGCAGGATCACTTCTTCGGAATCCTGGGCCCGACGTCGCAACCGTTGCTCCAGTTCGTCGCGTGATGGCGGCAGGATGAAGATGCTGATGGTCTTCGGCAGCAGTGCGCGGACGATCCGTGCGCCCTGATAGTCGATCTCCAGCAGAACATCTTCGCCAGCGGCAAGCCGCCCTTCGACAGCCGATTTGGCGGTGCCCTTCAGGTCACCATGAACCACGGCGTGCTCCAGAAAGTCGCCGCGCTCGACCATGTCGAGGAACACTTCCTTCGTCACGAAGTGATAGTGCACACCATCGACTTCACCCGGGCGCGGACTTCGCGAGGTGTACGACACCGACAATTTGATACCGGGTTCGCGTTTCAGCAGGGCGTTCACGAGACTGGACTTGCCGGCGCCGGACGGTGCAGCGACGATGAACAGATTGCCGGGCATGGGTCACCTCACTCGATGTTCTGGATTTGTTCGCGCAGTTGTTCGATCAGCACTTTCAATTCGACGGACGCCTGACTGGTGCGCGTATCGACCGACTTCGAACCCAGAGTATTCGATTCCCGGTTGAATTCCTGCAAAAGGAAGTCCAGCCGGCGACCGACCGGCTCACCGCTGTCCATGCGCGTGCGGGCCTCGACCAGATGTGACTCCAGCCGGTCCAGCTCCTCGTCGACATCGATCTTCTGAAGACTCAGCACCAATTCCTGTTCGACACGGGACGAATCGACCGCGGTCTTGATCTCGGCCAGCCGGGTTTCGAGTTTGGTGCGCAGGGCCGTCCGGATATCCGGCAGCCAGGCTCGCACATCAGTGACGATGCGCTGGATACCGTCGAGCCGCTCGATCAGCAGCGCCCGGAGTCGTTCGCCCTCGCGCTGGCGGGTATCGACAAAATCCGCCAGGGCGCGCTCGAATACGGCCAGCACCTCTTCAAAGAACGCCGCCTGGTCGATCTCCGGCTCGGCAATGACCCCCGGGAAATTCAGGATCTCGAAGGTCGAAGCCGACCGAGGCGGCTCTGCCCCGGCGGACGTTTCGCGCTGCAGCATCAGCAACTCGCGTTCCAGCGTGAACAAGGCACGGACGGTCGCCTTGTTGAGGCTCAGGTTCGTTTCGCCGACGCCATCGCGCACGCGCATGCTGATGTCGACCTTGCCTCGGCTCAGGCGCTTTTCCAGTCGCTCGCGGAGCTTGGGTTCCAGCGCGCGCAGGTCTTCGGGGCAACGGAGGCCCATTTCCAGGAAGCGGTGATTGACCGAGCGCATCTCGATCAGGATCCGGCCCCGGCAACTGGTGCCTTCGGCGCTGGCAAATGCGGTCATGCTACGGATCATGTTCGGGCCTGCTGGTGATTCGGGTGGGCAATGTTAGAGTTTGGACCCGTCAATTGCCAAAAGATTCGACCATGAAAGCAAGACCGAGTGGCCGCGCCGCCGATCAACTGCGTCCGGTATCCATCGAGCGCCACTACACCAAACACGCTGAAGGCAGCGTTCTCGTGCGTTTTGGCGACACCCACGTGTTGTGTACGGCCAGCGTGGAAGAAAAGGCCCCGGGCTTTCTGCGCGGCAAGGGAGAAGGTTGGGTCACGGCCGAATACGGCATGCTGCCGCGTTCGACGAACACCCGAAACAGTCGAGAGGCAGCGAGCGGCAAACAAGGCGGCCGCACCATGGAAATCCAGCGTCTGATCGCCCGCGCGCTGCGCGCCGTGGTGGATCGTCGGGCATTGGGCGAGCGCACCATCACGCTGGACTGTGATGTCCTGCAGGCTGATGGCGGCACCCGCACCGCAGCCATTACCGGCGCGTACGTCGCGCTGGTCGACGCGGTTCGCCACATTCGGGGCCGCAACCTGATCGACAAGGAACCCATCCACGGCCATGTCGCCGCAGTCAGTGTGGGGATCTTTGATGGCCAGCCGGTACTGGACCTCGATTATCAGGAGGACTCCGCTTGCGAAACCGACATGAACGTCGTGATGAATGACGCCGGGGCATTCATTGAAGTGCAGGGCACGGCCGAAGGCCATGCGTTCCGGCGCGGTGAACTGGATGCGTTGTTGAATCTCGCCGAGTCGGGCATCGCCCGATTGATTGAATTGCAGCGCGAGGCACTGGCACGTTGATGCGTTGGGTGCTCGCTACCGGCAATTCGGGCAAGCTCGAGGAGATGCGGGCCGTTCTGTCGGCCCTGCCGATCGAACTCGTCGCACAGTCGGAACTCGGCATCAACTCAGCCGAAGAGACCGGCCTGACGTTCGTCGAGAACGCGTTGATCAAGGCCCGCTATGCCGCTCGCGAAAGTGGCTTGCCCGCGCTGGCCGATGACTCCGGCCTGATCGTGTCGGCACTCGGTGGGGCGCCGGGTTTGATCACGGCGCACTACGCTGGTGTCCACGGCGACAGCGCCGCCAACATTGCCAAACTCCTGGGTGCCATGGCCGACGTGCCACCGCACCTTCGGCAGGCGTGTTTCTATTCTGTGATCGTGCTCCTGCGTAATCCTGATGACCCCGAGCCGATCATTGCCGAAGGCCGATGGTCCGGCAGCATTCTCACATCACCGCGCGGCAACGGCGGGTTCGGCTACGACCCGGTGTTCCTGGATCCAGCCACCGGGCAAAGTGCCGCAGAACTGTCAGCCGCAGACAAGAACCAACGCAGCCATCGGGGTCGTGCGCTGGCCCGCCTGCAAATGATGTTGATGGAGCGGAGTCCTGACCATGAGCCTGCGTGAATCCCTGTTTCCCGGTCTGAAACGCCTGCGCAAACGACAGACCGCATCCGAGCTGGAGTTCACGTTGGGTGAGCGGATCGGCGCGTTCAATCCTGAGTGGTGGGACCAACTCGCCAACCAGAGCAGCGTCTTTTTCTCGCGTGACTATCTGGCGATGCTGGAAGCGAATGCGCCGCCGCAAATGTTGCCACGTTATGCGCTGCTGTCACGCCGAGGCCAGCCGGCAGCGCTGCTGGTCTTGCAGAAGTTGAATCTGGAAGCGGCGAGGATGCAGTCCGTGGCCGTGGATACCCCGGGCTTGGCCGCGCGAATCAAACGCGGTGCGCGCGATCTGGCAACGCGGCCGTTGAACGATCGCAAGTTGCTGGTGCTTGGCAACATGCTGAGTTACGGCCAGCACGCGTTCGTGCGGCACCCATCGCTGCCGCTGGATGAGTTCTGGCATGCCGCTTCAGAAGCCGTTTATCGGTTCCGTCGGGCCGAGAAACTCGAAGGCGGTGCCGACTTCCAGTTGGTGAAGGATCTGGTTGGTCCCGATGCCGCTGAGGCGCAGTCGTTGCTCGACTTCGGCTATCGGGAGCTCGAGACCGAACCGAACATGATGTTGGCATTGGATCCTGCCTGGACCAGCTATGCCGACTACCTGGCCAGCCTGGCATCGAAGTATCGAAAGAACGCACAAACCCGCATTCTCAAACCATTCGAGAGCGACCGTTTTCGCATTGGCGTGATCGCCAATCCTGCCGCGTCCGCAAAGCGTCTGCACGAGCTGTATCTGGCCGTGCATGAAGCGCAGGATATCCGCCCGTTCACGCTGCCGGAATCGTATTGGCGAGCACTGCCACAGGCGCTCGGAAAACGGGTCCGCGTGGTCGGTCTGTGGCTCGACGAACGGCTGGTCGGGTTTGTCGTGATGCTGCGCGACAACGATGGCACCGTGTTCGCCTACCACATCGGTTTCGATAAGGAAGCGGCATCCGATTTGCCGATCTACCTTCGTTTGCTGCATGCGGCCGTCGGTGAGGCGATCAACATGGGCGGCAAGCGCATGTCACTTGGCCGCACGGCACTCGAACCGAAAGCGGCGCTAGGCGCCAAACCCGAGCGTGTGGTCGTGTTCGCGCGCCACACGCAGCCGCTCGTCAACAAGATGGTGCGCGGCCTGTTGGCCGGCATTGAGCACGATGAAGCGCCGGAACGCAATCCGTTCAAATCAACCTGAGGACACGCCGTGGGCAACCTGAAAAAGAAGGACTACGAGGAACAGCTCCAACCTTTGCGCATCGAGTTGTGCGAGATGCAGCGATGGGTCCAGGCGACCGGACAGCGTGTGGTCATCGTGTTCGAAGGGCGCGACACGGCCGGGAAAGGGGGTGCGATTTCGGTGTTTTCCGACACTCTGAATCCACGTGGCTGTCGCGTGGTTGCATTGCCGAAGCCCACCGAACGAGAACGCAGTCAATGGTATTTCCAGCGTTATGCCTCGCACCTGCCGGCGGCTGGCGAAATCGTGCTGTTCGATCGCAGTTGGTACAACCGCG
>JBEIPT010000552.1:0-2169 GCA_040376895.1 Lysobacteraceae bacterium
GCGTCGACGTTTCGCGAACTCGATCCGTTCCCCGACATCGGTGCTGCATGACAACCAGGCGTCATGCCTTGCGACCAGCTTGTGGTCGGCCGTAGAAACCAAGTCGGGCTCAATGACATCGGCGCCCTGCGCCACACCCAGGTTGTAGGCATCCATTGTGTGCTCCGGGCGATCGCCCGACGCGCCGCGATGCGCAATGATCCGGGTCGGCTGGCCGTCGAGGGTTGACCAAGTCATTCAGTGTCCTTCTTGCACGCCAGCGCCTCATTGCGCAGCGTTTCGAGTGTTCCGGCCGGGATCGGCAGGCTCCAATCCGGTTGTTCGCGGCCGCGTGCGTGGATGACCACGTGCAAGTCCAGCGCCGTTTTGGCCGACTCCACCAGGCTTCGGGTCCGGGAGTGGCCATAACCCAGCACCCTAAGGTCGTTCATCCAGTCGGGGTTGGCGAGCCCCCCGTCACCGACGACCAGTCCTTGCCGCCCGAGATCCTGCACCAGCGCGACCTGTCGTGGCAGCAGCTCCGCGTCGAGCCACTCGCCCTTGATCCGGATCGCCAGCTGGTAGGTCGACTGGTCACGACTCATCACCAGTTTTGCCTCCACACCGAGCAGGTCTTCATGCTCGAAACGAAAGGCACCACTCTCGACGAAACAGGCAGTCGGGATTTCGCGTTCCTTCCGGGGACGCAACACATCCGGAGCCAGATTCCGCTCCTTGACCTCCTTGCGCTCGGTGCCCTTTGGGCAGGGCCGGTCCTGAAAGGTCCACTGGCCGCGTTCATCCTGGCATCGGTACAACCGCGCCTGCGCGTCGGGCGCAAACAGCGTTGCGGCCAAAACCGCGCCCAGCGCAGTGACGAACCTGAACAGCCGGCAATGGATTGGAAGAAAACACACGCAAGCGTTCCTGCTTTTCCTATGATGGGCATGCTATCAGGCTGCCTGTTGAGGAGATTCGCATGACCAACCCGATTGTCACGACCGCGGTGTCGAAGCTGAAGTACCCCTGGCTGATGGGCCTGACGCTGGCTGTTTTTCTGGCCGATGTGTTCATTCCGGATTTCCTGCCGTTCGTGGACGAAATCATGCTGGCGGCCATGACCGCCCTGTTTGCAACCTGGCGGGAACGCAAGGCTGCGACGGCGCCGCAACCGCCGATCCAGACGATTCGACCCAATCCGCCAGCGCAGCCCCCTCGCCTGCCCTGATTCAGTCCCTGACAGACTGACGTGCTGCATTGGACCGACAGCCACTGCCATCTGGACGCGCCGGAATTTGATGCCGATCGTCCCGATGTCGTGGCGCGCGCCCGCGCGGCCGGCGTAGTGCGCCAGCTGTTGCCGGCGATCGATCTCGACAGTTGCCGGATGATTGCCGACCTCGCGGCGGACGACGCGTCGTTGCTGCCAGCGTTCGGACTTCACCCGATGTATCTGGAGCGTCATGACGACGCCGCCTTGATGCGACTTGTGGATTGGTGCCGCCAGCATCGGCCGGTCGCCATCGGCGAATGTGGCCTCGACTTTTTTGTCGAGGGTCTGGACCCCGATCGCCAGCGCGTGGTGTTTCGTGCTCAAGTCGAACTGGCGGTCGAACTTGGCTTGCCTCTGGTGCTGCATGCACGACGCGCCGTGGATGAAGTGATCTCGACACTGCGACGTTACAAGCCGCGCGGCGGCGTCGTGCACAGTTTCAGCGGATCCGAACAACAGGCGGCGCAGCTCCACGATCTCGGTTTTGCACTGGGAATCGGCGGGCCGATCACGTACGACCGTGCACAAAGATTACGTCGAGTCGTGCGCGGCATGCCGATCACTCAACTGCTGCTGGAAACCGATGCGCCTGATCAGCCTTGCTCATGCAAGCGCGGCCAGCGACATGAACCGGCCGATCTGACGGCTGTTGTCGCCGTGGTCACTGAATTGCGCGACATCAGTGCCGAAAAACTGTCGGCTCAGACTGAAGCCAATTTCGATCGGATTTTTCTCTCCGACTCAGCGCCTCGATCGAGTCTGAAGAGATCGTGAGATCCGCAGCAATCCCGGTTCCCCCATCGATTGCTGCACAAAGCCGAGTCGGTGCGCCAAATGCAGCATCGCCATGTTGTCGTTCAACACGTCACCTTGCAGGGCTTGGAGGCCGCGACGTCGCGCCCAATCGATCAAGCGCC
>JBEIPT010000360.1:0-4025 GCA_040376895.1 Lysobacteraceae bacterium
ACGCTTGGCGTGTGTCTTCATGTTCGACGGATCGGAACCACCGTGCGGCTCGGTCAGGCCGAAACAGCCGATGACCTTGCCGGCCGCCATGTCCGGCAACCAGCGACGACGCTGCTCTTCGGTGCCATAGGCGTAGATCGGATACATGCACAACGAGCTCTGCACGGAGGCAAAACTGCGGATGCCGGAGTCTCCGCGCTCGAGTTCCTGGCAGACCAGCCCGTAGCTCACCGAATTCATGCCGGCGCAGCCATATTCCGTCGGCAGGCTCGAACCCAGCAGGCCCATTTCGGCCATTTCCGGGATCAACTCGCGCGGGAACACGCCCTTGTCGAAGCACTCGCCGATGATCGGCAGCACGCGTTCGTCGGTGAAGCGGGCGACCGCATCCTGAACCGCACGTTCTTCCTCGGTCAACAGGGAACGTACATCGAACAAATCGTAGGGATTCAGGGCGACGGCAGGCATGGGCAACTCCCGGGTGCAGATTGGCGGAAAATAGAGCCTGATATTGTAGCCTTGCTCGCCTGTTTCGTGCCCCGATCGACCGGGAATCGCCCGAAATTCGACACAAACCTCAGCAAAACCGGAAGGAAACGTGCGCGTCCCAGTGCTCACCTATCACGCCGTCAACATCAGCGGCAACGACTACGCCAGCAACGATCACGTGGCTTTGGCCGAGGATCTTCGCCTGCTCACGCGGCTCGGCAAGCGCATTGTGCCTCTGGATTGGGTCATCGATACCTGGACCGGTCGCGCCGTGCGCGATCTGGAAGACTGCGTGGTGCTGACCTGTGACGACGGCTCGGACTTCGACTACTTCGACCTCGAACACCCAAGCCAGGGCATCCAGCGCAGTTTCTACAACATTCTGGTCGACTTCCAGGCCGAGTTCGGCCGTGCCGCCCAACCGAACCTGCACCTGACGTGTTTTGTCATTGCCGATCGCGAATCGCGGACACACATCGACCAGGGCTGCCTCATCGGCAAGGACTGGATGCGCGACTCCTGGTGGCAACCGGCCATCCAATCCGGCCTGATCGGCATCGAGAACCACAGCTTCGACCACAACCACGCTGCGGTGAAAAAACCCGGGCTCGTCGGCATGGCCCGCGGCGATTTCTTCACGGTCGACAATTTCGAACGTGCGGAGGCCGAGATCTCGGTCGCCCGCGACCTGATCGACGCTGCCATCACACCGCGCAAGACCCGAGTGTTCGCCTATCCGTTCGGGCACATCCCGCCCTATCTGATCAACGAGTATCTGCCGGAGCACGGCGACCGTCTCGACCTGGCGATTGCGGTCGGCGACGGGGCTGAACCGGTGACCATGGACAGCCCGCGCTGGAACTGGCCAAGGTACATCTGCGGATGGCATTGGAAATCGTCGGAAGCCCTGACTGAAATCCTCGGGCGGTAGGTCACCTCACGGGGCCTCGAGAAAAAGCGCTGGACAATCGCCCCCGGCTTTGTATTATCCCCGGCCCGACCGGCTTAATTGCCGGGCACCTAAGCCGGTGTGGCGGAATCGGTAGACGCGGCGGACTCAAAATCCGTTTGTGGTGACACAGTGTGGGTTCGAGTCCCTCCACCGGCACCAAATCAGCCCAAAGGATGTCCCAGAACATCCGATGAAGAAAAGCGAAAGGCCGGATCATGGATCCGGCCTTTTGTCTTTTGGAAGGTACTGGCCGGATCATGCATCCGGCCTTTTGTCTTTTCGATGGCCCTCTCCGGATCATGGATCCGGCCGCATCCCCCAACCGTCATTCCCGCGCACGCGGGAATCCACGTCGCTTGGCGCAGAGCCAACGGTCAAACACCCCGACAACGGCTGGTTTCCCGCTATCGCGGGAAAGGCAGTTGCAGTGGGTTCCCGGCTTTTCCATCGCA
Organism: Lysobacteraceae bacterium; assembly: GCA_040376895.1. GTDB lineage: Bacteria > Pseudomonadota > Gammaproteobacteria > Xanthomonadales > Ahniellaceae > Ahniella. Next base: position 1,894 of record JBEIPT010000360.1, read on the forward strand.
CAAATAAAACAAGGCCGGACCAATGGTCCGGCCTGAAATACAGCACCGCCTCACCAGGTCAGAAGCGCTTGCCGAAGTAGAAGCCGTAGACCAGCGGGTCGATGTTCACCGTGCCCACGTCCGTGCCGTCCACCGAGACATCGGCGTCAATGTCGATCCAGCGCGCGTCGACGCCGAAGAACCAATCGTTCTGCATCGCGAAGTCGACACCGGCATGCAGCGCCAGACCAAAGCTGTTGTCCAGGTCGAGATCGGTGCCGTCAATCGGGCCGGCCGATTCTTCATCATGGATCCAGGTGAAGTTCACACCGGCGCCCAGATACGGCGAAATCTTTTCGCCGGCATTGAAGTGGTACTGCAACGACACCGTCGGCGGCAGGTGCGACACTTCACCGGCGTCCACGCCGTTGAGCTTCACGTCATGCTTGAACGGCAGCGACGCCAGCACTTCCAGACCGAGTGCCTCATTGAAGAAGTATTCGCCGGTGATCGTCGGGCGCCAGGCGCTGCCGACATCCACATCCAATGCACCACCGGCCAAACTGCCGTTCCCCGACTTCGGATCGACGCTGTGTGCGCCAACCGTGAATCGCCAATCACCTTCTTCGGCAAACGCGGCCGGGGCCGCGAACATGGCCAGTACGGGGACCAGCAGCAGGGCACTTGTCAGTTTGTTCATGATGTTCTCCAGTTCCTTATTGAAATGACGGATCGGGGCGATCCGGGACTGGAGGCATTTTCGCGCGCACGGATTCGGCGCTTGTTGACGCGCGTCAATCGCAAATTTGATCGAGATCAAAGGCCGGCCGCGCGAGCCCGATTTTGCGGGTTTCGTCGGTCGGAAAGTTACTTCGAACGGCGATGCAGCGCGGCAAAAAACGCGATCACGGCGCCGACGCCGGCGGTGAGGATCGGCAGACTGAAGCCCAGCCACTTCGGCCCCTGGGCGCCGAGGGCATACAACAAGGCAGCTGCCACCAGAAGACCGGAACCGATGATCGCCAACACCGTCCGCCGCTGGATTTCCCGCGATTCCGAGACCAGAGCAGCGATTTCCCTGGACCGCATGTCGATGCGGGTTTCGCCGCGCGCGGCATTGTTGAGGTACTGGTGGATCAGTCGGGGAATACCCGGCAATTCATCGACGATTTCGGGCATGCGTTTGCGGAAAGCATCGAGAAGCGACTGCACGCCGTACTCCTTGCGCATGATGTCTTCGAGCACCGGTTTCGCCACTGCGAACAGATCGAGTTTCGGATGGAGTTGGCGGCCTACACCTTCGATGTTCAGAAGAGTTTTCTGAAGCAACAGCAATTGTGGCTGCACGGTCAGTTCGTACCGGTGCGCCAGCTTGAAGATCTTGGCAAGCACTTCACCGAGCGAGATCTCGGCGATCGGCTTCGTGAAATACGGTTCGCAGACGCTGCGGACACCCGCCTCGAGTTCGTCCACGCGCACATGCGACGGCATCCAGCCCGCCTCGAGATGCAACTCGGCAATCCGGCGGTAATCGTTGTGGAACATCGCGCGGAAGTTCTCCGCAAGGTAACGCCGATCGATCTCCGGCAAGGATCCGACGATGCCGAAATCAAGCAGAATGTAACGCGGTTCGTCGGTCCGTGTGCGATCCACCCAGATGTTGCCCGGGTGCGAGTCGGCATGGAAGAAGTTGTGTTTGAACACCTGAATGTAGAACAGGCGCACGCCCTTTTCGGCAAGCTTGACACGGTCGATACCGGCGGCGTCCAGCGCTTCCAGATCACCGATCGGAATACCGTCCACCCGCTCCATCGTGAGGATCCGTTCGGAGCTGTAGTCCCAGTGCACGAAGGGCACGTGCACATCATCCGAGTCCTTGAAATGTCGCGCGAAATAGCTGAGGTTCGCGCCCTCACGCTGAAGGTCCAGTTCACTGGCCAGCGTACGTTCAATTTCGGCGACCACTTCACGTGGCTGCCATTTGCCGGCGCTCCCGGGTGCATGCCGTTCGATCAGGTTGGCGACGCGCTTGAGAATGTCGAGGTCGGCGGCGATCCGCTGCTCGACTCGCGGACGCAGAACCTTGATGACCACTTCACTGCCGTCTTTCAACTTGGCCGCATGAACTTGCGCGATCGATGCCGAGGCCAGCG
>JBEIPT010000260.1:0-5469 GCA_040376895.1 Lysobacteraceae bacterium
CCGTGTTACACGGGAGAAGGTGGCCGAAGGCCGGATGAGGGAAAGTCTGGCGCGACGTTTCGGCGGGAGAAGAATTGCTTCGTTCATGTTCAATGGGCATGGCGAACCTGGCGGGTCATCCGAAACGAATGCCGCAGGCCCTGTCTGGTGTGACCAGCGCTACCGCCGCGATCTGAAAATCATCGGACTTGCCAATCTTTCGACAAGCGCTCAGCCATGGCGCGATCGATTTCGTCCGCATCACAGCAGGCTCGCAACACAGGTAGCGCCCGCGACAGGTCTTCGATCGCCTCGGCCTGATGGCCTTGCCGCTGATGCAGTACGGCACGATCCAGCAGGATCTGGGCGCGCAAGGGATGTTGTTCGGACAGTACCGCGATGGCTTCCTGCTCGCCCGTGTTCAGATGGGCAGCAGCATCCGCAAGGTCGCCCGCTTGAAGCGATACCAATGCCATCGCACGCCACAAGCGCACACGCCAGGGATGGGGGTTCGGGAACACGGCCTGCATGGACTGGCTGGTGCGCTCACTGAAAGCGCGAGCCTCGTCGAGTTGTCCAGCAAGCAGTGCCAGGCGGATCGACCGGAACTCTTGCAGCGTCGCCGTAAACGACTCCGGCCCTTGGCTGGCCAATGCGCGGTCACGCACGCTCGCTAGTTGTTTCAGGGCTTCCGCGGGGAATCCGGCATAACCGCGAGCACGCGCAAGATTACTTTCAACGAGCAGGCGCTCCGGGTCGGTTTCGCTGCGCTCTTCCCGAAGCAGGAGGTCCAGGGCTTTCTGGCAATACGTTGCCGCCAGCGTATAACGCCCGAAGCCGGTCTCGGCATCACACAGATTGTTCCAGTGTCGCGGATTGTTCTCAGGCGTGGGTCCGCCCGAAGCAGCGAACACCTCGGCAGCCAGTTGGTATTCCGCACGTGCTTCGGAGAATCGTCCAAGGGTGGCCAACAGGATCGCGTAATCGTTGTGCAAGCCCATTGCACGTGTTCCGCGGTCACCGATGTATTGACGCTGGGCGGCGATCGCGCGGGCAAACGCTTCGGCTGCCGGATCGAGCTGACCCATGGCCTGGTTCGCACGGGCCAAGGTTCGCTCCAGTTCGATGCTTCTTGTGCGATCCAACGCCGGGTACTCGCTGAGGATCGCCAGCGCCAACGTGGCAGCAGAAGCAGCATCGGCGAATCGTTGCTCATCCATCGCCAGCATCGCACGGGTGTTGTCGCGGTCCAGATGGTCGAGTGGCTCGGGCTTCAACTGCGCAAACCAGGCCTCTGCGCGCGCCATTGCCGCGCGGGCTTCGTCGATATTGCGCAAGCCCAGCCATTGATTCACGAACAGCAGTTCGGTCTGGAACTGACTGCGTGTGTCGTCCGGCGCAAATCGTTGACGCAGTGACTGCGCCCGGTTTGCAGAAGCCAGTGCTTCATCGTTGCGGCCGAGATCGAACAGCATCAACGACAGCGCGTGTTCGCGATCGGCACGAAGCAAGCCGGCATACGGGTCGTCTGGCGAAGGTGTGGCGAGCCCGGCAGTCAGCAGGCGAACCGCGTTCTCGCCATCACCCAGGCGCTGGTACAGCACACCCAGACTGGCCGACAGCTCAGCCAGCAAGGCAGGGTCGTCCGGTGGCGCTTCAGCCAGCAAACGCTCCGCGCGTTGCAGAAGCTCGGAGGGTGCCAAGGATTGGCCCAGTGCATGTTCCGGCGCAACGCCGGCAAACATGCGCGCATAGAACCCGACCACACTGCGGGATCGATCGAGTTGTTGTTCGGCCTGCACCCGGGCGATGTCCGCGCGTGTGCGTTCCTGTTCGGCCAAGCCCAACGCATCGAACAGTCTCCAGCCCAGCACGGCGATGATCACCAAGGCAGCAAACGTTGCAAGACTTCCCACAGGATGTCGACGCACCAATTTGCGCAGGCGGTAATGCCAGGTTGATGCCGCAGCACGAACCGGCCTGCGTTCGCGCCACGCGATCAGGTCGTCCTGAAACTCCGCCATCGTCAGGTATCGGTCCGCTGGCAATTCGGCAGTCGCTTTGGCGACGATGGCGCTGAGGTCGCTGTCCGTCTCGTTGGCGCCCAGAACTTCGGCGAGGATGCGGCCCAGACTGTAGACGTCACTTGCTGTGCCGATCGCCCGGCCAGCCAGTTGCTCTGGGCTGGCATAACCCGGTGTGAAGACGCGCGTCGACGCGTCGTCGTCTGCGGTATCCGGATCCAGCAGTTTGGCGACACCGAAGTCGAGCAGCTTCACGCCCAGCTCCGGTGTGATCATCACGTTCGCCGGTTTCAGATCTCGATGAATCACCAGATGCTGGTGCGCATGCTGCACGGCGCTGGCGATGCGCTCGATCCACAACAGAACGGTGCTTCGATCGGGCCGGTGTTCGCGCAGTCGTTGCGCAAGCGTCTCGCCGCGGACGTACTCCACCACCAGATACGGTTGACCCGATTCGGTTTCGCCGCCGTCGATCAGCCGGGCGATATCAGGATGATCGAGTGTGGCCAGAATCTGCCGCTCACGACGGAAACGGCTTCGTTCTTCGTCCAGCATCCGCCCGCGCATCAATTTGATTGCGCCGCGCTGGATCGTGCCGTCGATCTCCCGCTCGCCGAGCAGCACGGTGCCCATACCGCCGCGACCGAGTTCGCCGATGACTTGCCACGCGCCGATTCGATCGCCGGTCGGGATGTCGGTCGCCTCGGAAAACGTCAAAGGAGTGAATGCCGCATCGATCCGGCTGTCGGGTTCCGCATCGGCGGCGAGCAAAGCGCGAAGTCGCGAAGCCATCGGCTCGGACATCCTCGCCAGCAAGGCTTCCCGGCCTACTGTGTCCAGGGCGTGAAGTTGATCGAACAACTCGGCCAGCGACGGGCCGTTCGAGTCAGTGGCCATGGGATCCAGCCGCGTCGCGTAAAGCATCCTTCAGCCAGGCGCGACCAAATCGCAATGATCGATCCACGGTGCTGGGCGACAGACCCATCAGACCGGCAATGGCCTCGCGTTCCATCCCCGAAAAATACGTCAGCGAAATCACTTCGGCCGCTCGGCCATCGACACCGGCCAACGCAACGATGGCTTCGTCGATCTCCTGCACGGCCGATTCCGGTGCGGCGAGCATGTCCGCCTTGTCGTCGAGGCTGGTGATGTCGCCGGCGTCCCGTTTGTCGGCAGATCGGCGGCGGGCGCCGTCGATCAACACCTGCCTCGTGGCCAAGGCCAGCACGTTCATCAGATGACGGCGGTCCTGCCATTCTCCGGTCTGTTTGAGCACCCGCATCAACGCTTCATGCGCCAATTCGGTTGGCGCGAGTGTGGCTTGGGCGTGCCGGGCCAGCTGCCTGCGCGCGATCTCGCGAGCTTCCTGGTAGACCAGCTCGACCAGCGAATCTCGAGCCTGCAGCGTCCCGCTGCGCCAGGCTTGAAGCAGGGCTTGGAAGTCGGTTGTGTCGGTCATGGTTCAGGGCAGAAACGGCGCATGATCGAATGCTAGCCAGTCGGGCGCCGCGAAAGATTGATCCAACGCATGAACGGCGACCAACACGGACCTTGATTCCCCGCCGGGCGCCCCTATACTGAAGTCACTCGTGAAATACAGTTTACCCGGGGGCGATCGGCTTCGACGGGGGATTCGAAATCACTGGGTGCATGCCGAGGGGGTAGCTTTCCTCGATAATCCAGCTGCAAAACTCTAGTTGCCAACGACGACAACTACGCACTGGCCGCTTAAGGCCTAAGCCCCGACCGAGCGATTACCGGTGCTCGCGAAGGAAGGGTCATGATCACCGGATAAGCGCTGCCTGTGCCTGGGTGACAGCGACGAAAATCAACAGGCTGGTCCATGGGTAAGCGCGCGTTTCGGCATCCCGCGGACGAGACCAAAGAGACGATAAGCATGTAGTACCTGGGACGTAGGTTCTTCGGACGCGGGTTCAATTCCCGCCGCCTCCACCAAAAAGAAAAGGCCACCCGCAAGGGTGGCTTTTGCTTTTTGGTGGATGTGGCATGGAAAGGAGCCCGCAACGGGTTCACAAATTTGTCTGGAACAAATTTGGACGGCGGAGCCGGCCCGCGCGCAGTGCGGGTTCGACCCATGGATGGGTCGAACATATTCCCGCCGCCGGGCACAAGTCACCCGCAAGGGTGGCCTTTGCTTTTTGGTGGATGTGGTTTGGAAAGGAGCCCGCAACGGGTTCACAAATTTGTCTGGAACAAATTTGGACGGCGGAGCCGGGGTCAACTGTGGGAGCGGCTTTAGCCGCGATGCGACAGTGGTTCCGCGAGCATCGCAGCACGCCAATAGCCGCTCCCACAACTGACAGATTCAGCGGATCCGCGGAAATCAGAGCCAGGAGGCCAAGGACCACGGAGAATCTGGCGGCATTGGCCAATGCCTGGCGAAGGTCGGTCATGACGCGACTCAGGTTATGCAGTTGGCTGATGTTTGAGGTACTCGCCGGAAACAGCGACGCGCACCTGAAAAACCTCTGTTTGCGCATTTCGAGTCATGTTGGCCACACCCCTTGATTGGGTGTGACGCTGGATAAGCCTACTGATTTGGAAGTGAGAAACACACATATTGCCCGTTCGGGAAATATGCAGCCAATCCAGCGCCCAATTACACATAAAGTCCCGATCGGGAAATATTTCTTGCCCATAGTCCGGTTCTGGCTGATACTTTACCGAACGGGAAACTTGGCAAGACATGACATCCATTCGATCACCTCAACAACTTGGCGATGCACTGCGTGCCGCGCGCAAGCAAATCGGGCTGACGCAGCCCCAGCTGGCGCTGGCAGCTGGGGTGGGTGTGCGCTTCGTCGTAGACCTTGAATCTGGCAAGCCCACCTTGCGACTGGAAAACGTACTGCGGGTCATTGATGCCCTAGGTGGAGAGGTCCAGTTGAGCGGGTTGCCATCATCCGTGTCCAACGATCAACACGAAGGTGGCAACCATGGCGAATGAGCTCGAAGTCTGGCTTTTCGCCGATCGGGTCGGCACGTTGGCCCTGGTCGATGCACGACTAAATTATTGCTATGCACCCGATTGGCTGTCACACAAAGACGCCATCGCCTTGTCCGCCTCGCTGCCTCTGCAAGCAGAGCCATACGACGATCGAAAAGCGCGCCCGTTCTTTGCAGGTCTACTGCCCGAAGGGCAGATGCGCCGCCTGATTGCCCAGCAGTTCCAGGTCTCGGGCCAGAACGACTTTGCGCTGCTCGACCACATCGGCGGCGAATGCGCCGGGGCTGTGACGTTCCTGGAGCCTGGACAGGCTTTGCCCATGCCGACCCGTAGCGATGACGTTCAATGGCTAAGCGACGAGGAAGTCGTTGCCATCCTGGATGAATTGCCGCGTCGACCCATGCTGGCAGGCAAAGACGGCTTGCGGCTTTCCTTGGCGGGTGCCCAAGACAAGTTGCCAGTGGTTTTCGATGGTGCGCGCATCAGGCTGCCCCTCAA
>JBEIPT010000080.1:0-11387 GCA_040376895.1 Lysobacteraceae bacterium
CCACCTGCCGGTGCGCGACATCGGTCGCCAGGCCGCCCGCCTGCTGCTTGCGAAGGACTGGCCACCGACCCTGGAGGCCGACAGTGCCATGACGGTGAGCCCACACCTGACGGTCCGGGATTCCACCCAGCCGCCGCACGGTTGACGCCCTGTCATCGCGGCTGAAGCCGCTCCCACAGGTTCTTGAGTCTCTGCGTCGCACCGCGGAGCGGGCTGGTATCAGGATCCGGGCACTGCCCGATCGAAGAAGCCCTTCCCCCGCCTTGCGGGAGAAGGGCTTTCTTTGCTTGCTGAAATGCGTTGGCACAGGCAAAATGACACCGGTAGTCATTTTCGCTTGCGAAGGAGTTCACCGTGTACACCCGCACCCTGCACGCCACCCATCCCGACATGATGGCGCAAGCCAGCAACGAACAATTGCGCGATCGCTACCTGCTGGATGGCCTGTTCCTGGACGACCAGGTGCGGCTGACCTATATGCACTACGAGCGAATGGTGGTCGGCGGTGCCGCCCCGGTCAGCCAACGAATTGCCCTGCCCCGCCAGCAGGAACCGGCATCGGCGGCCGGCAAGCCGTTCCTGGAGCGACGTGAACTGGGGGTCGTCAATGTGGGTTCCGGCCCTGGACGGGTGATCGTCGACGGCGAGACGTTCACACTGGCACCGCGCGACGCGCTTTATGTGCCCATGGGCAGCGACGCGGAGTTCGAGTCGATCGACACGACGCAACCAGCGCGGTTCTACTTGGTGTCGACTCCGGCACACGCGCGCCACGAAGTCCGGCATATCTCGATCGACCAGGCTGTTCCCTTGGAACGGGGTGCACTGGAGACTTCGAACCAGCGCACGATCTATCAATACATCGTGCCGGCCACCTGCCGATCCTGCCAACTTTTGCTCGGCGTCACGCTGCTCAAGACCGGCAGCGTCTGGAACACCATGCCGCCGCATCTGCACGACCGCCGCAGCGAGGTATATTTCTACTTCGATCTGGGCGACCAGCGCGTCATGCATTTCATGGGCGAACCGGACGACATGCGGCACATCGTCGTTGGCAACGAAGAGGCCGTGGTGTCGCCGCCGTGGTCCATCCACATGGGTTCCGGCACCCGCAACTACAACTTCATCTGGGCCATGGGTGGCGAGAATGTCGATTACACCGACATGTGCCAGCTCGACCTGTGTCAGCTCAAGTGAGCGGAGGCGCCATGCCCGGATTGTTCTCTCTGGATGGTCGCGTGGCGCTGATCACCGGCGCCAATCGTGGCCTCGGTCAGGGGATTGCGCTGGCGCTCGCTGAAGCCGGTGCCGACATTGTTGCGGTCGCCAGTCGCGAAGCGGACGATACCGTCGCCAAGGTCAAGGCACTGGGCCGGGAGTGTCTGTTCCTGCCCGCCGATCTCGGCACCACCGCGCCGATTCAGGGATTGGTGCAATCCGCCATCGACTGGCATGGGCATCTCGACATTCTGGTCAACAACGCCGGCACAATTCGCCGGGCCGACGCTTTGGCCTTCAGCGAAGAAGACTGGGATGCCGTCGTCGACCTGAACCTCAAGTCGTCGTTTTTCCTTTGCCAGGCTGCAGGCCGACACTTCGTCGCGCGCGGGCAAGGCAAGATCATCAACGTCGCATCGATGCTGAGTTTCCAGGGCGGCATCCGGGTGGCGTCGTATACCGCCAGCAAGTCCGGTTTGGCCGGCATCACCCGCCTGCTGGCGAACGAATGGGCCAGCAAGGGCATCAACGTCAACGCGATCGCCCCGGGTTACATGGCTACCGACAACACCGAAGCCTTGCGCGCCGACGCCGACCGCAACCGCGACATCCTCGCCCGGATCCCGGCTTCCCGCTGGGGCGTGCCCGCCGACCTCGCGGGCGCGGCGGTATTTCTGGCCGCGCCTGCCTCGGACTATGTCCATGGCATCGTTTTGCCCGTCGACGGCGGCTGGCTCGCGCGTTGATTCACCTCAGCGCCATTTGGCATAAGCACTGAGCCCCCGGAGATTTGTTTGCACCAACCGGCCCGACTAGGATGCCGGCATGGAATCGGAATTTTTTCTCTGGCTGGCGATCGGCGCTTTGGGCCAACTGATCGACGGCTCTATCGGTATGGGCTTCGGCCCGATCGTCAGCTCGATCTTGCTGAGCATGGGCGTGTCGCCGATTGCGTCGAGCACGGCAGTCAACGCGGCCAAGATCGCCACCGGCGCGGCGTCGGCGGCAAGCCATGCCTGGTTCAACAACGTTGACCGCCGGACCTTCAAGCACCTGGTCCTGGGCGGCGTGCTGGGCGGCTTGCTCGGTGCATTCCTGTTGAGTCAGGTCGACGGCAAGGTGATCCTGCCATTCGTCAACGCCTATCTGATCGGTCTGGGCCTGCTGATTGTCTATCGGGCATTCCGGCCAGTGGTGCCCAAATTGCCCCATGCGCTGGGCATTGCCGGCACCGGGCTGACTGCCGGCACATTGAACGCGATCGGTGGCGGAGGCTGGGGTTCGATTACCACCGCAGGCCTGATGGGTCAGGGCCAACAGCCGCGTTTTGCAATCGGAACCGCCAATGCCGCCGAGTTCCTGGTGGCGCTCGCCACCACACTCGCGTTTTCAGCGAACTTTGCGTCGGTGCCTTGGCTCAACGTTCTGGCGATCGTCGCCGGCGGTTTCATCACGGCGCCGTTTGCCGCCTGGCTCGCAAAGCATCTGCCGATGAAGCTGATGACGATGCTGGTGGGTTCACTGGTTGTGCTGCTGAGTGCCAGCGGGCTTTGGGCGACGCTGAGTCGCTGAATTTCCCGGTCAGCCAGCATATACGCCGGCTGGTGCACGAGAAAGTCATTGCGACCCATGAAATGTTCGGGCTAGCCTTGCACCCTATGCCAACCGACCGGGGTGGACTTTGGCCGAGCGATTCCAAATTGCGATTGTAGGATCGGGCCCTGGTGGCCTGAGCGCGGCTGCGCATGCGGCCGAGCTGGGTATTTCGCATGTCCTGCTCGAAGCCGAGCCGCACCTGTCGAACACGATTTACCGCTACCAGAAAGGCAAACACGTGATGGACGAGCCCGGCATCCTGCCGCTGCGCTCGCCTCTCGAGTTCAAGGCCGGCACCCGTGAAGCCATTCTGGGCGCCTGGAACGACGGCGTCGCGCGTCTGTCGGTCAACGTCAAACATGGCCATGAAGTCAGCAAGATCACTGCCCAGCCTGGCGGCGGTTTCCTGGTCGAGTGCGCGAACAAGGCGCAGATGATCGCCGACCGGGTCGTCCTCGGCATCGGCCTGCAGGGCAACATCCGAAAGCTCGGCGTACCCGGCGAAGATCTGCCGATCGTTCAATACACACTGGATGACCCCGGCGCGTTCTCCGGCGAAACCATCGTCGTGGTCGGCGCCGGTGACGCAGCCATCGAAAATGCCCTGGCTCTCGCCAAACAGAATACCGTGATCGTCATCAATCGCCGCGACGAATTCGCGCGTGCGAAGGAAGGCAATCTGCGCGGCATCCTGAAGGCCATCGAAGAAGGCACGATCCAGTGTTACTACAACACCGGACCGGAAAAGGTCGAAGCGTTGAATGTGGGCCGCAAGAAAGGCCGACTCGTGCTGCAGACACCTCAGGGCCGCGCGCAGATTCTGATCGACCGAATCATCGCGCGCCTCGGCGCGTCGGCGCCACGCGGGTTTGTGGAAGGCTGTGGCGTGAAGTTCCCGAGCAAGGATCCGTCGGCTGTCCCGGCGATCTCGCCGCAATACGAATCCAACGTACCGGGTCTTTACATCGTCGGCGCTCTGGCCGGATATCCGCTGATCAAGCAGGCGATGAACCAGGGTTATGAAGTCGTCGAATACATTCTCGGCCGCAAGGTGGAGCCTGCTGACGAACCGCTGCTGCGCGATCGCCTGAAGAACGTTCCGAATTTCCGCAGTGTCGATGCGTTCATTGGCGACATCCAGCGCAACGTGCCATTGCTCGCACAGATCACGCCGCTGCAGTTGCGCGAATTCCTGCTCGACTCGGAAATCCATGCGCCCAAACCGGGCGCCACGGTATTCGCGAAGAACGACTACACGAACACGTTTTTCTCGATCGTCGAGGGCGAAGTCGAGGTGGTGGTCGATGCCGCCCAGAACCGCCGCATCAAGCTCAAGCGCGGCGAGTTCTTCGGTGAGATGGGCCTGATTTCCGGTCGCCGCCGTGCCGCCACCGTACTGGCCGGACCGGGCGCGATTCTCATCGAAACACCGCGTCGATCGATGAATCGCTTGATTCAGTCGGTCGAGGCCGTGAAACGCGAAATCGACAAGGTGTTCATCGCGCGTGCGCTGCAGTCCCGGTTCACGCCGGAATCGCCGATCGAGCGCCTGAACGAAGTGGTCGAATCGGCACGTATCGTGCAATTCAAGGCTGGCGATATCGTCTTCAACGAAGGTGATCCGGGCGACTGTGTCCACCTGATCCGCCGCGGATCCTTGACGATTTCACGCCAGATCGGCGGCAAGGACGTTGTGCTGTCCTACGTGGCCGCCGGCAACTATGTCGGCGAAATGGCCTTGCTCGGCGACAGTCGGCGTTCCGCCACGGTTCGTGCGGCGATCGCCAGCGAAACCATTCGAGTCGAGGGTGAAGCATTCAAGCGTCTGATCCAGCGGGATCCGATCCTGCGCGCGCGTCTGCAGGCCGAATACTCCGCTCGGACCGCGTCGAACCTGGCCATGCAGCAGATGCCGGCCGGCGGCGACATCATTTCCTTCCTGATCGCACAGGGCGCCGGTGAAGCCACCGACATCCTGCTGATCGACGAAGCATTGTGTGTGCGCTGCGACAACTGCGAGAAGGCCTGTGCGGAAACACATGGCGGCACGTCGCGGCTGGACCGAGAGGCCGGACCAACCTTCGCGAACGTCCACGTGCCCACGTCATGCCGACACTGCGAGCATCCGCATTGCATGAAGGACTGCCCGCCGGACGCCATCCACCGTGCACCGAACGGCGAGGTCTACATTGCCGACAACTGCATCGGCTGCGGCAATTGCGAGCGCAACTGCCCATACGGTGTGATCCATCTGGCGGCGAAACCGCCAAAGAAACCAGGCTTGTTGTCCTGGTTGATGTTCGGCGCAGGCCCGGGCCCCGGCGAAGCGCCGTACGACCCGAAGGCCGGCAAGTCGAGCGAGAAAAAAGCGGTCAAGTGCGACATGTGCAAAGACCTGAAGGGTGGACCGGCCTGCGTGCGCGCCTGCCCGACCGGCGCCGCCATCCGCATCGGGCCGGAAGAATTCCGCGCCTACGCACGGAACCGGAGCTGAGTCGCCATGGCCATGCATGAATCCATCTTCGACTACTCGCGTTACCGCTATCTGTGGGTATCGATGGTCCTTTCCCTGGGCTCGATCGTCGCCTACCTGTGGCACGACCCGATCGGCGAACCCAACGGCGGCAGCTGGCTTGGTTACACACTCGGCACGATCGGCGCGCTGCTGATCCTGTGGCTGCTGTGGTTCGGCATTCGCAAGCGCAGCTACAAGAGCCGCGTCGGCACGATGCGTGGCTGGTTGTCGGCGCACGTCTATCTCGGCACCAGCCTCATCCTCATCGCGTTCCTGCACTCTGGTTTCCAGGTCGGCTGGAACATCCATACGCTCGCACTGGTGCTGATGCTGGTGGTCATCTTCAGCGGCTTCTTCGGGGTCTACACCTACGTGCGCTATCCGGCAATCATGACGCGCAACCGCGACAGCGCCACACGCCAGTCGCTCCTCGACGAAATCGCCGAACTGGATGCGCAGGCTTTGCAACTGGCCGATACGGTCGACCCCAAGGTCCATGCCGCGGTGCTGCGGTCCATCGAGCGCACCGAAATCGGCGGCAGTTTCATCACCTTGCTGAGGCCGGGCGACGAAACCGACAACGCGCTGGATCAAGTCAAGACGTTCATGGAGCAGCGTGACAAGCCGGCTGCCGGAGCCCCCAAGAAAGACATGTCCACCATGTTCGCGATGGTCGATTTCCTGTCCGCAGGCTCGGCCGACGCGAAGAGTGACGCCTTGCGCAAGCTGCTCGACACCCTGGCGCGCAAACGTTCACTGACCGACCGCATCACGCGTGACCTGCAGGTGCAGGCATTGATGGAGATCTGGCTGTACATACATGTCCCGCTGTCGATGGCGCTGTTGGCGGCATTGACGGCCCATGTGTTTTCCGTGTTCTTCTACTGGTGAGGTGAGCGATGCGTTGGCAGATTCTGCGTGTCTCCCAGCAAGCCAAAGGCGCAACCAGCGTCGAGGAAGACATTCATTTTGGCGAAACCCTGACCATCGGCCGCGGTGCCGACCAGGCCATCTACCTGCCGGATTTGCGTGCGGCGCTGTCGCACTGTTCGGTGACCGTCAAGAACGCCGGGCATTACCGCATCCAGTCGTTGATCGTCGCCGGTGTGCGCGTCAACGGGAACATCGTCCATGAGATCGATGTTGGTGCCGGCGCGACCGTGGAACTGGGCGGGACCCGACTGAAGTTCCTCGCCCCGCCGAAAGACTTCGAGGGCGCGGTCGAAATCAGCGCGATGGCGCCGGAAGAAATCGCCCAGAATGCCAATCGGTTTGTCGGCAAGCTGACACTCAGTGAAACCCGACTGAGCAAACGCTGGCCATCGTGGATCCTGTTCTGCGGCGTGGCGCTTTTTGCGCTCGTGCTGCCGCTGCTGGCGAACTATGTGCCTGCCGCCCGACCGGCATTGGACCCGCTTCCGATCGGCTCGCGTGACACTTGGCAAGCCGGGCAGTTGGTCGCCGCGCACCATTTCTTCGGTGAGAACTGCAACCTCTGCCACGAAGGCAATTTCAGCACCGTCAAGGACGAATCCTGCAAAGCCTGTCACGGCAACATCGGCGGCCACGTCGATGACAAGCGCTTCACGTTGAGCCAACTGGGTGACTCCGATTGTGCGTTCTGCCATCGCGACCACAGCGGCATCGAAGCACTGATCCGCGAGGATCAGGAACTCTGTGCCGATTGTCACGACGGTCTGCCGGCCCGCGAGAAGAACGCCACGCCGCAGATGGATGTCGCCGATTTCTCGAGCAAACATCCCGGCTTTGTCGTCAGCCTCGCAAACTGGGACACGAACGGCGAATACAAACCCACGCGCGCCGCGCTGGCGACGCCGGGCATCAAGGAAAACTCCGGCCTCAAATTCCCGCACGACCTGCATTTGGCGAAAGAAGGAATCCAGGGTCCGGAGGGGGATGAAGTGCTGCAGTGTGAGACGTGCCATCAGGCCGAACCGGGTGGTGCACTGATCCGTCCGATCAATTTCGAGGACAACTGTCAGCGGTGCCATCAGCTGACCTATTCGATCCGCGAAGCCGATCGTCAGGTCACTCATGGCAAGCCGCAACTGATGCGCAGCGAGATCGAAGAGTTCTTCGCACGTCAGGCACTTGAAGGCGCCTTCAACGATGTCAACGCGCCGACAGTGGTTCGCACGCGCCGTCGCCCGGGTCAACCGATCACCCCGCAGGAACGCGCCGAGGCGCTGTCCTGGGCACGTGAGCAAGCGGCACAAAGTGTCGACAACCTGTTCAACAGCAACGCCTGCACGTATTGCCACACGGTAACGACCGACGACCTCGGCGGCTTGTCGGTTTCCCCGGTGCGAGTTGCTGGCTTCTGGTTTCCGAAGGCGCGTTTCTCGCACCGGAGCCACGAAAGCATGACCTGCATCGACTGCCACAAGGCCGAGACATCCGATGACAGCTCGGATGTGTTGATGCCGGACATCGATAACTGCCAGGCCTGCCATGCCGGCGAACACGGCAAGAACAAGGTGCCGAGCACATGCATCACCTGTCACGGTTATCACGAAACACGACTCGATCTGGACAGCAAGGGGTTGCCGGAACTGCGATGACCAACAAGACCACACAACACGACACCCTGCAGACACTGGAGCGTTACTACGGCTGCTTCAATGACGGCGATCACGCCGGATTGCTGGCGCTGCTGGATGACCAGGTCGTTCATGACATCAATCAGGGCGGCCGCGAAACGGGAATCGAAGCATTTGCGCGGTTTCTCAAACGCATGGATGCGCACTATCAGGAACGGGTCGTCGATCTGGTCGTGATGGCCAGTCCGGACGGTACCCGTGGTGCGGCCGAGTTCCGTATCCTCGGGCGCTACCTGCGCACCGACGAAGGTTTGCCGGAGGCCCGTGGACAAAACTACGATTTGCCGGTCGGCGCGTTTTTTGCGCTGGAAGCGGGTCGGATCACACGCGTGAGCAACTACTACAACCTTCAGGACTGGATCGCGCAGGTCCACGCCTAAGCCGTGACTGTCACTGTCCGCACTGTCGTCGGCTCTGATGCCGCACCGCATCTGGACGACCTCGCCCGACTGCGTATCCAGGTATTCCGCGATTGGCCGTATCTGTATGACGGCACGCCGGACTATGAGCGGCAATACCTGGAAGCCTACACACGAGCACCCAGTGTGCTGCTGATTCTCGCCGAAGACGGCGGGCGGGTGGTCGGCGCGTCAAGCGCGATGCGCATGAGCGACGAAGCCGAAGTGATGCGCGCGCCGCTCGAAGCGTCCGGCATCGATCCGTCGAGTGTGTGTTACTTCGGCGAGTCGGTGCTGGATCCGGCTTATCGTGGATTCGGGCTTGGCAAACGTTTCATCGAAGAGCGGCTCACGCATGCCCGGACCTTGTCGGCACGGCAGTGCTGTTTTGCCGCAGTAGTTCGTGACGCCGACGATCAGCGTCGACCAACCAACGCGCAGAATCTGGAGCCACTGTGGCGTCGATACGGATTTGCGCCGGCGGCCGGATTACAACTGTCGCTCGACTGGCCGGAGCTGGGTCGCGGCGAAATCAGCCATCGACTGCAATTCTGGTTCCGCGATTGCTGATGGCGATCTCGCCGCCATGAACGTCGAGCATCCGGTCAGCGCACGACTCAAGTTGGCGCTGAACGAACTTCCTGACTGCACCGGGCTGGTCGTGGCTTTGTCGGGCGGTCTTGATTCGACCGTGCTGTTGCATGCTTTGTCAGGGCTTGCCGAAGCTCGTTCGATTGGCCTGCGTGCCTGCCATGTGGATCATGGACTGAACAGCGACTCGGCTGCATGGGCCCAACACAACGCCGGATTCTGTGAGTCCCTTGGTGTGGGCTTCAGTGCCGTGCGTGTTGAGGTACCCGAGTCTCCGCTGGGGGTTGAGGGCGAAGCGCGGGTGCGTCGTTACCAGGCACTACGCAGCGGGTTGTTGGTGGGCGAAATCCTGATCACCGCACATCACGCCGATGATCAGGCCGAAACCGTGTTGGCCCGGCTTGCACGCGCCGCCGGCAGCAGTGCACTGCAGGGCATTCTGGCGCTGACCCCCTGGCCACCCGGATTCCTCTGGCGCCCGGTGTTGCCTCTGCCTCGAGCCACGCTCGCGGACTATGCGCGCGCGCACAAATTGATCTGGATCGATGATCCGATGAACAATCGGGATGATCTGGAACGCGGGTTCTTGAGGCAGCGGGTATTACCGGCATTGACCGAACGTTGGCCGGACTTCGCAGTTCAGGCGACGCGCAGCGCTGCGTATCTCGAGCACGCAGTAAAGGCCGAGTTGGCTCAGGCACGACGCCAACTCGCTCAAGTGCAGTTGCCGCCGCCCGGAATCCTGTCCGTGGATGCCTTGCTTGCGCTGGCCGATGCCGACGTGTTGGCGGTCGTCCGGCTCTGGCTGCAAACATTGGACTTGCCGCCCGCGCCGGCGCGCCTGCTCGACGAGTTGTTGCGCCAGTTGCGGGCCGGCAGCGTGAGTCTCCATCTTGGCCACACCACGCTGCAGATCCGTCAATATCGTCGCGCGCTGTACGCTTTTGAACTCGACTTGCCGCTGGATTGGCCGGAACTCTGGGATGGCCGCGCCCCTCTGGCAACCCATGCGAACCGCGAACTGATTGCCAGCGAACCGTTCGCCGAACCGCTGCAGGTGCGTCAGCGACTTGGCGGCGAGCGGATCCGACTGAATGCGCGCGCCCGGAATCAGGAATTGCGCGACCTGTTTCAGCGTTACGGCATTCCGCCCTGGGAGCGCGACGTTCCGTTGTTCTATTCCGGCGACATCTTGGTCGCGGTGGGTGATCTGTTTCAGTCCGAGCTTTGGCTGGAGCGTGTCGGACCCTCTCGACTACGGCGTCGCCAGAGCACTTGTTGACGGTCTCCCGGATTGCCGTTTTCGAACAAAGTGATAGCCTGTCGGGATGAATACTTCCGCCCCGCTGGAACCGCAGGCCTTCGAATCGGCGCTGCGCGAACTCGAACAAATCGTCGCCCAACTGCAGACCGGCCAAATGCCGCTGAACGACAGCCTGCAAGCCTTCGAGCGCGGCATTGCGCTGTATCGACAGTGCCAGGGCCTGCTCGAGCAAGCGGAACTGCGCATCCGCCAGGTCAGCGAGGCTGAACTGAATGCGGCTCCCGCCGGATCCGGCGATGCGACCTGAGCTGACCGAACCGCTGAAGCTCCTCGCGGAACGCGCGGAAGGCGTCCTGGCCAGTGTGCTGCCATCGGCCACGCAGGAACCGTGTCGCTTGCATGAGGCGATGCGTTACAGCGTGCTGGGCGGCGGCAAGAGACTGCGGCCGCTGTTGTGTTACGCAGGCATGTTGGCCGTCGGCGGGCGCCTCGAATGGGCCGACCGTGCAGCCGCCGGACTCGAAGTCATTCACGCATACTCGCTGATTCACGACGATCTGCCGGCAATGGACGACGACGACCTGCGCCGCGGCAAACCGACCTGCCATATCGCGTTCGACGAAGCCACCGCGATTCTTGCCGGCGATGCCTTGCAGGCACTGGCATTCGAGTTGATCGCAGATGATCCGCAAGGAATTCCGGAACGTGCGCGCCTCGCTGCCATCCGCATCCTGGCGAGTGCTTGTGGCTCACAGGGGATGGCCGGTGGCCAGGCGTTCGACTTGGCGGCCGTCGGGGAAGTCCTGAGTGAGTCCGAGTTGAAACGGATGCATGCTCACAAAACCGGCGCCTTGATTCGCGCCGCGGTGTTGATGGGCGCCGAACTGTCCGGCATGGCCGATTCGCGTCAGATCACCCAGTTGGCACGTTACGGCAGTCTGGTCGGCCTCGGTTTCCAGATCAAGGACGACATCCTCGACATCGAGGGCAGCACGGAAGCGATCGGCAAGCGCCAAGGCGCCGACATCGCCAGAAACAAGCCGACCTTCCCGTCGATCATGGGTCTGGATGCAGCCAAGGCTGCTGCCGAACACACACGGGAACAGGCGTTGGGGGCATTGGAGACCTTTGGGTCCGAGGCAGAACTGCTGCGCGACCTGGCGCATTACTCGGTGGATCGGAGC
>JBEIPT010000446.1:0-3026 GCA_040376895.1 Lysobacteraceae bacterium
ATGCGTCTGGCGGTGCAGTGGGTGGGCCGTGACCGTTCATTCAAATCGAAGACGCTTCGTGCCTCGCATCACTTTGGCACCAGGCTCAGCATCATTCGGTCATGACGCGGAAACTCATCAAGTCCATTGATCTGGTTGAGTTCAGAACTAGTTCGCGAAGCCTTGCCCCCACACAAGGCTCTCCAATCGATCAGGCTCTATTTGTGCGCTCCGTCCCGGCCAGGCCCGGAGGCCTCGTCGGGCCTCAAGGCGAACAAGCCACCCCATCCACGCGCCACAACTGCACGAGGTTCAATGAACCGCTGCCATACCCGGCTTGGGTGCTTTCCCACTCGACTCGTCCCTGGTTCGCGCCGGTGACCTCGAATTCCAATTCACCCCATGCCTGCCGCTGCAGTTGCGCCGGGTTGTAGGCCGGCGGGAAATCCGGGCCGCTTGCTGAGAACGCGTTGATGCGGACCTTGTTGCCGTCGATCGTGCCGACACCGTTGAACCAGGTCTGGCGGCCGTTGACGAAGGCATACCAGGACGCTGCGGCACGCTGGTTGCCGAGGTATTCCACAACCAGACCATGGCCATCCTGACCGGGCGCGAACCACGCGCCGCTGCTGCAGCTGCCCAGGCTGGACGTGCTGCCGGGGCTTCGTTCCGGCTGCGTCAGTCGCGCCAGGTTCATGCTGCCGTTGTTGTAGCCGGGGGCAGTGCTGGTCCACTCGACACGGCCGCTGTCGGGGGACGTGAAGCGCAAGGTGGCTTCGCCCCAAACGGAACTGGTGACTTGTGATGGATTAAACGCGGGCGGGAATTGTCCGCCGGTGTTGGCGTACAGCGTGAGCCGGGCGGTGTCGCCGGCGTAGTCTCCGGTGCCGTACAGCCACACCGGCTGACCGTCCTGATAGACGTACCAGATCGCCGTCAGATTGCGGGTGCCGCCGATCTGCGTGGCGTGGATGGTAAAGCCATGGCCGTCTTGCGTTGGATCGAGGAACGACCCGGACACGCGCGAATCGATTTCGTAGTCGGCCAAACCGTCAAAATCGGACAGTGGTGCTTTCCATGCACCACGACCGTAGGTGAACGCATACAAGGATGGCGGGTTGGCCTGATCGGCAATGGCCAGGTGTTCGGTGATGACCTTCGCGAAGCCGTTGTGTTCGCTGGCCCAGTTGGCGCCGCCGTCGACGCTGACGAACACACCGAGGTCGGTGCCCACGAACAGGCGCTGTCGGTTCGTCGGATCAATCGCGATGGTGTGCACCGGGATGTCGGGCAGCGCTGTGGCACCAGTGCCGTCGATGGGTGTCCAGCTCGCGCCGGCGTTGGTGCTCTTGTAGACGTGTTTGCCGCCGAAACTGGAGTAGGTGGCATAGGCAACGGATGTGTCCTGCGGATCGAATCGAAGTGACGAGACCCAGCCCTGACGTGGCGCGGTGTTCTGCCAGACCGTGCTGTTTCCGGCATTGATGGCTGAGGCTTGACGATAGATCGCCAGGTTGTTGCCGGCGAGCATGATGTTGCTGTTGCCCGGCGCCACGGCGAGTGCCGAGATGCGGTGGCCAAAACCGCTGCCGAAGTAGCTGCTGGCACGGCTCCAGCTTCGGCCCTGATTTTCGCTGCGCCACACTGCCGTACCACCGAGCCACAGGCGGTCCGGTGTGTTCGGGTCGAGCAGGTACGGAACTATGAACAACGCGCTGTCGCTGATGCCGGTGGTGGCACGCGTGAACGAGTTGCCGCCATCCAGTGACCGGTGCAGGTTGATGTTCTGATAACTCACGTAGAGCACGTTGTCGTTGCGCGGATCGATCGCCACCGACGCACCGTCACCGCCGAAGATTTCATTCCAGTTCGGCGGCGCCGTCGACAGCACCGTACCGTTGTCCTGCAGACCGCCCATCACATGACTGCCGTCGCGACTGACCGCGCCGGTGTAGTACTGCGTGGTGGCCAGACCGCTGGTGATTTCCTCCCAGCTGACCATGCCGTTCTGCGGCAGGCACGAAGCGTTGAGTGCGCGATTGACCGGCGCAAGGGCGTCCTGCGTGCGCGCGATCCCGCCATCGTTCAGCGTGAACAGGATGCGGTTGTTGGTGCCGTTGTAGTCGGGATGGAACTTCAGCAGATGCTGGTCGGCATGGACACCGTAGATCTGATTGCCGTATGCCCCGGATGGATCACGAAACGGTTTCCAGTACGAAGCTTTGCCGAACACGCTGCCGCCGTTGTCGGAGCGATAGAGTTCCATGCCGCCTGCCCAGACGATCTCCGGATTCAGCGGATCCACGGCAAGCGCCATGTTGTACCAGCCGGCGCTGTAGTACGAGGCCTGCTGGTTGCAGATGCGCCAATCGAAACCGTCGCCGTAGCTCAGCAGATAGGTGCTGAGGCTGTCGCTGCTGGTGTTGCGCACGCGGGCCTGCCAGGTGCGGCCGCCATCGTTGGATCGGAACAGCGCGTGCAGGCCGTTGTCGTAGTCGCCGAAGTTGTCGCCGGAACGGTCCGGGCCAGGTTCGATCGATGCGGACAAGGCGTAGAGCACGTTCGGATTGGACTTCGAGGCGTCCATCTGGGTTCGACCCATGGCACTTTCGGTCAGCACCACTTGCCAATCGTTGCCGGTGCCGGCGTCGACATTCCGGAACAGCGCGGCGGGGCAGGGGGCAAATCCGTTTGCGCAGCCTTCGGGATAAATCGTACCGCTGAGGTAATACCGGTCATCGGGCGATCGCGAGGCGCAACTCGCCACGATCACGTCCGTGTCGCCCTCGATGACTTCCAATAAATCGTGACAACCTTCGTACAGAAGTGATCCGCTCAGATTGCTGGGGCGAAGGGTTTGTTGCCACGTTGCACCGCCATCCCGGCTGCGCCAGACACCGGTGTTGGTGGCTGCGTACAGACGATTCACGTCGTGCCGCGAAATCAGCAAGTCGGCCACATAACGGAAGTTGTCGTTGACCGTGGCGGTCAGCGGCACCAGCGTGCGGCCGCCATCACGACTTCGATAGATACCTTGCCCCCACATC
>JBEIPT010000225.1:0-6445 GCA_040376895.1 Lysobacteraceae bacterium
GCCCTGCGCACGCGGGAATTCGGCATGCGTCTGGCGCTGGGCGCCAATCCGACCGGCATTGTCCGTTTGGTGGCATCACGTGGTCTGCTGGTCACGACCATCGGAATTGGTTGCGGTCTGATCCTTTACGCCCTGGCAGCACCTGCCCTCAGCTCTTTCCTTTTTGACGTTGCGCCGACCGATCCACAAACGCTGGCGAGTGCGATCGCCGTGCTCCTGCTGACCGCGACCGCAGCGATCTGGTTGCCGGCAGGAAACGCAGCGCGAATCCATCCTGCGGATGCCATCAGAGCCCCATAAAGAACCCTTCTCCCGCGCGAGCGGGAGAAGGTGGCCGAAAAGGCCGGATGAGTGCTGGTCTGGCGCCGGGCCACACAAGGCCCTATCGTTCAAACGATCCAGCCGAGGCGACCCATGAACCGACGCGAATACCTGCAGACCATGCTCGCGATGATTTCTGCGACCGCCGTCGGCCAAAGTCTTGCTGCTGATCGAAAAACCAAACTTCGTGAGCTGGACGGAACCACGGTCATTGTCATCGGCGCCGGGCTCTCCGGATTGGCTGCCGCCAGAAACCTGCATCGCCGCGGCGCCACCGTGACCGTACTCGAAGCCCGCGATCGCATCGGTGGCCGTACCTGGACCAGCACGGCGTGGCCTGACTTGCCCTTGGACATGGGCGCCAGCTGGATCCATGGCACTAAGGGAAATCCGCTCACCACACTGGCTGAAGCGAACGCCGTGCGACTGCTTCCGACCAGTTACGAACGCAGTCAGGCGTTTACCTCACAAGGCAATCCAGTCGGGGCAGCAACCGAGCAAAAACTGGATCGCCTTCGGAAGGCACTGGAAGATCAACTGGAGCTCGCAGCAGAAGCGGAAAACGACCAATCGGTTCGCGAGGCCGTTGATGAGCTGATCAACAAGCTCGATGCCGATGCCGACACCATCCGACTGCTCGAATTTGTCGTCAACAGCAGTCTTGAACAGGAATATGCAGGCAGCGCCGAAAGTTTGTCGTGTTTCTGGCTGGACGATGACGACGGTTTCGACGGTCCGGATGCCCTGCTGTCGACCGGCTTCCGGGCGATCACCGGTGACCTCGCGCGTGACCTGAACATTCTGACCGGGCAGGTGGTGCAATCCGTCGACTGGCAATCCTCCTCCGTGGTGGTGACAACCGCCGATCGAACGTTCAGCGCCGACCGCGTCGTCGTGACCTTGCCGCTCGGAGTGCTCAAGTCCGGTCGCGTGCGCTTTGACCCGCCGCTGCCCGCGCAGAAAATCCAGGCGATCAAACAATTGGGCATGGGCGTCCTCAACAAGCTTTACCTGAGGTTCAATGAGGCTTTCTGGCCCGAAGATGTGGATTGGCTCGAATATCTCGGTGATCAGCGCGGACAATGGGCCGAATGGGTCAGCCTCGCCCGGGTAATGGGCCAACCTGTGCTGCTGGGATTCAACGCAGCCACGTTCGGCCGGGAAATCGAGGCCTGGTCGGATCAGAGGATCGTCGCTTCGGCCATGCGCACGCTTCGGGTCATGTTCGGCGACAAGATTCCCCAACCCGATGCCTACCAGATCACCCGATGGGCGTCAGACCCCTACGCCGGTGGCTCCTATTCCTACTATGCCGTCGGGTCCAGCCCGGTGATGCGCAACCACCTCGCAGCGCCGCTCGCCGATCGTGTGCACTTCGCTGGCGAAGCGACGCAACGGGAGTACTTCGGCACGGCGCACGGTGCGTTTCTGTCCGGCATCCGGGTTGCCCGAGAGATCGAATGATGGACCCGGTCCCTCATCACTCCTGACGGGACACCGAGTCACGTTCGTTTTCACATTCTGATACACGCAGTACGGCATCATCCCGCGCATTCTTGGTACCGGGTGACGCATGAATATGGGACGACGTTTCAGTGGGATTCTGTTGTTGGTGGCCGCAAGCTGGACAGGATGGGCGGTTGCCCAGCCACGATCCGCGGATCAGGAAGCCACATCGCTGATTCGGCAAGCCGAGTCGCTCCGCACGAGCAAGCTTTCCAGTTCGATCGACAACCGCAGCGATCTGGCGCGGCGCGAACGCGTGTTTGCCGCGGCACAGGCGCTGGAAGCGTCGATCGATGCGGGAACCGTGTCACTTTCCGGCGACCTTCGAAACCGTTTGAGCGTCTCGCTCGAAGCCCTTCAGGACGTGCCGGTCAATGTGTCGTTGTCGGGTACGCGTGCGCCGCTGGCGAATGGCACGCTGTCCGGCACGGTGTCGGATGCCACCACAGGCTTGCCAGTCACCATCGCCAATGCCGTTCGGGTTCAGGCATGGGATTTCTCTTCGCAGGTATCACCCACTGGCGCCGGTATCGTCAATAGCGCATTCATCAATGCATCCGGTCAGTACACGTTGACACTGCCGCCGGGCAACTATCACGTACGTACGACGAACAACACTCAGGGCTTCATCAACCAGGCTTTTGGATTCGGCAACTGCCCCGACAACTTTTACTGTCCACGTTACGTGGGCACGATCGTGACCGTTCCGGATGGCGGTGCGGTCAACAACGTCAACTTCCAGATGCAGCCAGGTGGGCGCATCACCGGCACAGTGACCCGCTCTGACACCAGCGCCCCGCTGGTTTCGGCGTCCGTAACAGTGGTGAACGAAAATGGTCAGTTTGCAACCGGCGTCGGAACCGATGCAGCGGGTGTCTACACCACCAGTGGTCTGGTACCTGGCCGGTATCGCGTTTATGCCTCACCTCCGGGTTCGTTGGCCGGCTTTTTGGGTGAGGTCCATAACAACATTCCCTGCTACGTGAACGACTGCTTCGGGTTCATGCCTATCGACTGGGTCACCGTTACAGGTACCGGTACCACAACAGGCATCAACTTCTCCCTGGACCCTCTGGCCGGCAGCATCTCGGGCACAGTGACCGAAAGTGGCACGGGCCTCCCGATCCAGGATGACGGCTCATTCACTTTCCTGGTGAACCTGCGCTCGGAAGACCAGAACACCTTCACATCGATTGAACTGGGCGCGGGCGGCACCTACTCGTTCACCGGTTTGCGCCCCGGCAACTACATTGTCTCGGCAAGTGTCCCGGGCTTCATCGGCAAGATCGTGTCGTCACTGGCCCCAGTCGCCACTTCGGATTGTGTGTCCGACGCTTGTGATCATCTGGCTCAGGGCGCCCGGATTTCGGTGGCGCCTTCCGGCAACGTGACCGGCCTCGACTTCCAACTGGATCGTGGCGCCCGCGTGTCGGGCACCATCCGCAGTGTCTCAGGGGCATTGCCCATCCAGGGCGCCACGGTGTCGCTGTCCGGGCCAGCATTTGCCAGCGGCGTGACCGATGCACTCGGCAACTTCACCGTCTCCGGAATTCCGGCGGGTGTCTATTACGTCAACGCCGATGCACCGGCACTGAACTATGTGCAAACCTGGCTTGGCGATGTTCCGTGTCGCGGTTTCCACTGCCAGGGCACCGGTACACCGCTGACGGTGACCGCCAACGCAGTGATCTCTGGCTTGCAGATCAATCTCGGTACCGGTGGCACCCTGTCCGGCACCATCACTGATGGCACAACGGGCTTCCCGGCCCCGCGACAGACTCGCCTCGAACTGTTCGACACCAGCAATCGTCTGATCGTACAGTCGATTTCGAATGGCGCCGGTGGATTCAGCTTCGGCGGTTTGGCACCTGGCGCCTACAAGGCAGTCTTTGCGTCAAGTTCGGTGGTCGGCTGGATGGACACCGCCTTCGGAGGTCTGCAATGTCCGCGCGGGGGATGTGACCAGTCGCTGTTGCCCAGCGTGTTCGTCACGGCCGGCGCCACGACCAGTGGCATCAACGTCACCCTGCCGCGCGGCCCGCGCATCAGCGGCCGCATTCTGGATGCGACAACCGGTCAGCCGATTGTTCCGAAAGCCTGGGGCTCGACCTATTCGTCGAGCGTGGCCATGAACAACAACCTCAGCAACTATGCTGGTTTTGCGTCCGTCGATCGAGCTGGCAACTATCTGTCGCGAACCGGATTTCCGAATGGCCCCTACTTCGTGTCCACCTTCCTGCTGCGGAACAACACGCCGATCGGCGGCGGCTACATCGACGAGTTGTTCGATGATCGCGCCTGTCCATACGGGAGCTGCGGCCTGACGTCGGGTACGGCGGTCAACGTTGCCGGCACCGATGTGACCGGCATCAACATGAATCTGTCTCCGGGCGGCGGCATGTCGGGTCGCGTGACCGACGCAGGATCGGGCAATGGGCTTTCGGGCGTGACCGTCCGAGCATTCGACGCCACCAATCGGCTGGTCGCGGTGACTGCAACCGGCCCGACCGGCAATTATCAGATCAGCGGTCTGCCAGCCGGCAACTACTTCCTCACGACCGACAACGCGCTGGGTTATCAGGACGAACTGTTCAACGGTTTCTCCTGTGAACCTTTCTGCAACGCGTCGACGGGAAGCGCCGTGGTCGTGGCAGGAACGGCCATTACGCCCAACCGCGACTTTGCGCTGGAGCGTTCGGTGACCATCAGTGGCGTGGTCACTGAGGGTGCGCCGGTTGCCAACGTGCCGGTCGAGATCTACGGACAGATCGGCAACTTCCTGCGAACGACCGTCAGCAATGCGGCGGGTGCGTTCACGTTCACCGATCTCGCTCCGGGTCGCTTCTATATCCGGACCCGCAACACGACCGGTCGGGTCGACGACCTGTTCTACAACGCGTCGATGCCCGACAACACGTCCCCCACCAAGCCGGATTGTGTCGGTCTTGCCTGCCAGGTCCGTCGCGGCACACCCGTGATCCTGGCCAGCGGCGGCAGCTTCAACGCAGCCGACCTGCAACTGACGCCACCGGCGGTCATTGAAGGCACTGTGCGCACGCTGGCCGGCGGAACACCCATGTCAGGTGTGACGCTGCAACTGCTGGACAACCGGGGCGCCGTGGTGGCGTCGCGCACCACCAGCGCTACGGGCACCTATGTGTTCAGTGGATTGGCTGGCAGCACCTATGCGTTGGTATCGCGCGGAACACCAGGTTTCGTGGATCTGGCCTGGCCGAATGTGGCGTGTCCTCAGTCGTGCAACGGCCTGAACGGCACACCCATTGCCGTGGTGACCGGCGGTTCAGTGACTGGTATCGACTTGAGTTTGTCCTCGGGTGGCGAAATCAGCGGCACGGTGCGCAACAGTGCGACGAATCTGCCGATCCCGGGGGCGGCTGTGCAGGTCTACAACAGCAGCGCCATTCCGGTGAACCAGATCGCGACGAACGCGTCCGGCAATTACGCGCTGGGCAATCTGGCAGACGGTTCCTATTACGTGCGCACCCAGAACTCGCTCGGTTTCGTCAACGAAGTCTTCGTGAACCGGAACTGCGGTGGCTACTGCGACATGCTCGCAGGTGATGCAGTCGCGATCAGCGGCGGCGCGCCAGTCGGCCTGGTCGACTTCTCGCTGGATGCAGGCGGTTCGATCAGTGGCCGCCTCACCAATGCCGTCAGCGGCGCCGGCATCGCCCTTGCAGAAGTGCAGGCGTACGATGTGAATGGTCTGATCGCGAGTCGCACGTCGACGAACGCCACCGGCCAGTTCACGCTCGGCGGCCTGCAGCCAGGCACCTACAAGGTGCGGACCAGCAACACCGCCGGCTTCGTGAACCAGATCTACCGGACACCCACCGTGCTGAGCTGCAGTCCTTCGCCCTGCCTGCTGAGCGCCGGAACCGGAATTTCCGTGACCGGTGCGGTCAGCAACATCGACATGGCGCTGAGTCCCGGCGGCACCATTTCGGGTACGGCTGCGGATCTGTTCAACAATCCGCTGCCAACCGGTGTCGCGATCCTGCTCGACAGCAACGGCATCGAAGTGATGAGCGTGACGATCAACAACGGCCTGTTCGAGTTCAACGGTTTGGCGAACGGCAGCTACTACGTGTTGATCCGCAACAGCTCGGGACTCGTCGATCTGTTGTACCCCAACGCACCCTGCCCGGCCGGCGCCTGCAACATCACCGCATCGGGTACGCCAATCGTGCTCTCGGGCACCCGCCAGGCCGGTGTCAATTCGGCGTTCGCCAGTGTTGACCTGCGCCTGCCGGAAGGCCGCGAGATCAGCGGTCAGGTCACCCGCGGCGGTCTGCCTTTTGCGGGTGTCACCGTGTCGATCTACAACACCAGCGGCTCTGTCGTGGCAACGGGCGTTACCGATGCCTTGGGCCGATACGAAACCACAGGCGGCCTGCCGGCCGGTGCCGGCATTTCCTACTTCGCGGCGACCACCAGCCCGTCGACCCGCGGCGCCGCTGACGGATCCATCAACGAAGCCTGGAACAACGTGCCATGCATGTTGAACTGTGGCGTGGCTCAGGTGGGTACGGCCATTCCGCTTCCTGCAGCCGTAGCGCCTTTGGCGAACATCAACTTCGATCTCGCTGCAGGCGGC
>JBEIPT010000283.1:0-5102 GCA_040376895.1 Lysobacteraceae bacterium
GTGACACAGGGCGAAGTGCATGTGCACGCGCCGGGATTGCACACCCCCTTGGCCCTGCGCGCCGGCGATCTGGCCGTGATGGCGCGAGGCTGCGAACATTTCTTGAGCGTGGCCCCGGAGGTGGACGGACTCACGGTACAAACCATCGGCGCGGATGACCCCATGAGGCCGATCGAGTCGAGTTTGCCCACGGTAATCAGCGGTGCCTACCAGCTGTGGAATACACCGCTGCACCCGTTCTTTCGCGAGATGCCGGCCTGGTTCGTGCTGCAGGCCGACGAACTGCCCACGCTCGGCCCCCTGCCCCTGACGGTGGGACTGTTGATCGACGAGCTGCGTCAGCAGCAACTGGGTGCCAGGACCGTGTTGAACGGCCTGATGGATGTGGTGTTCACCTACCTGCTGCGGGAAATGCTGGCCCGCCACGGCCCGTCCGAGCACGGCTGGGCACAAGCGGTGCGCGACCCTCAAGTGCGCCGGGCGCTGGCCTTGATGCAGGGCGACCCCGCGCGCGCCTGGACGCTGGAGTCACTGGCGCTGGAGGCCGGCCTGTCACGCACCGGGCTAGCCGAGCGCTTCCGTGACGCCATGGGCGAAACGCCGCTGGCCCACCTGCGTACCCTGCGCCTGCAGACCGCAATGCGGCTCCTCGGCAGCAGCGAGCAAACCCTGGAGCAAGTGGCTCAGGCCGTGGGTTATCAGGACGCTTTCAGCTTCAGCAAGGCATTCAAGCGGGAGGTCGGTCTGTCGCCGCGGGAGTTCCGCCGGCGCGACCAGGTGGACCGGGATTTGGCGTATCGATTCTGAAGACGCGGGACGATCCGAAGGCTCAGGGAAGCTTTCGATCCCACTTTGCCTTGCAGCAGGCGACCACCCACATCAAGTCGGCTCGCGTAGGCGACGCCTGCGCGGCAAGCGAAGGAACCGAGACGGATTGTGACGCCGGATTGGCAAGAACGTCGACGTCACCTGCAATCCTGTAGCGAACGATCAGCACTCGCGGTGACGCCGGGGCATGCTCGCAGCGTGGCCCCGGCGATGGTTCATCAAGTCGCTACGTCTTGATCATTCGCCTTGGCGTCAAGCGCCTCACGCAAGAAACCTGACCCGCACATCGAACACTCATTCCCCCATCTCGGCGACAGCACCCGGCACCGTCAGATTGGAACGTGAACTGTTCTCGAATCCGTCAGCAAAGATTCCAATGCTCAGTATCGGATCCTGATCGGTGGCACTGTTGTTGCCCGGGCTTGGGTCGTTGAGCGTGTTCGGAATCGCCACACTGGCGGTGTTGGTAACGAAGGCGCCTACGCTCCCATCAACCGTGCCCAGGACATCGAATCGCAAGTGCTGACCGGCGTTCAAGTTCACAGTACTCGCGAGGTTACCTACACCGGCATCGGGTGTTGGGCATATGGCGGTCGATTGTGCTTGAACACAAGCCCAACTGCCGTTGATCAGCGTGGACGGCAAGGTATCCGTCACGCTTGCGCCGTTCGCCGCAACCGGTCCGGCATTGGCGACCACGATGGCGTACACGGTACTTTGCCCGTTGACCAAGGCGGTGACGCCATTGCTCTTGTCAATCTGGACATCGGCATCAATGATTTCATCGGCACCGATACAGGGTGAAGTCGGAGATCTCGCCTGGTTGTCGAAATCGTTGGTGATACCGGGAACATTGGTACCCGTCGCAATCAAGGGGCTGGTCGTTTGCACATGCAGATCGCTGTCGGACACGTACGCGGGATCTTGCTGAATCGAGTTGGCGTCGTCTGAAACTGCCGCAGCCCAAGCCGCCACGGTGGCATAGTCGGTGCCCAGACCTGCATCCAGGGATCCGCTGCGGAAGAATCCCGCATTGGCGCCGCTGGCGAAGTAGTTGTTGAAATTGGCATCGAGGTTGGCAAACGTCGTACTGCCCAAACCAATCGCATAACTTCTCGGATTCGTCGCAGCACCTGTTGCCACCTGAGTGGTTGCAAACGAATTGTTCTTGAGCTCCACCATCGGATCCGCACCCGAGATGGCGATGCCAAAGCTTGGCCAAGTGGCTGTAGCACCACGATCACCGGACATCAGAACCGAATTGGACCACACACGCGTGCGCGATCCACTGGCTCCCGCAACAAAAATACCCGCCGACAAATCAGGGGAGGTGGAATTGGAGTTGACACCGGAAATCATGTTGTTGACGATGGTGTTCTGACCAACAGTTCCCCCTGCGATCGCAATGCCCGCCGCGGAAAATGTCCCGGTCTGGGCCACACCGTTGATTCGATTGCGCTGCACCAGGGCATTGGTGACGCCACCCGGCGCGGTTGCGGTTGCCGAGATGGTCAGGGTACCCAAGGCAATGCCGAACGCGTCCTGGTTGTCGCCACTGTCCATCCCCCCGATGTGGTTGAAGGCCACAGCGCCACCGCTGTCGGCGTCAACCAGAATGCCGACGCGCCGGATGCGATCGACACCGGTGGCGCTCAAGTCATTCATCACCAGAACGGTACCCGTGTTCGGATTGGAGGCATCTTGACCAATCGACACCAGGCCGAAGGTCGCACGCTTGAAGGCGCAGTTCTCGACGACGTTGTTGTCGTTGTCAGCGCCTGCTGCCCCGGGTGTGTTGCCGCCGATCGAAACCACGATCGAATTGAGGGAGGGGTCCTGTCCCGACAGGTTGAGATTGCGCAACCGATTGTTTTGCGCCCCATTGCTGCCCGTGCCCAGATGAATCACCACGGCTGAAGCACCGACACTCGTGTTCTGGAAACTGAGCTCACGCAGGGCCGCGTCGCCCCCGATCTGACCATTGGCAGTGGACTCGATGGTGGAGCCATCGATCGTGACCCGATCCGCGCCATTGAGGCGAATCAATGCGCCGTTGAAGCTACCGACAACACTACGCGGACCGCCAATGGGTTTGATTTTCAGTGTATAGCCAAAACCCGCCTCCTCGACCCATTGATTCAGGGCCACGGCCCCGGTCTCCAGCAAAAGATCGCTGGTGATATTGAACGTTGTATTGCCGGTCAATACACCATTGTTGATCGCTTCGAACACACCCCCGGCATTGGTGAGCGAGGTGAACACTTCCCCCGCGCCGACGCTGTACACACCAGCGAGCGCAGTGGCGATGGTGTACTGGCTTGGTGTGCTGGGCGGCGTAGTCACGACATTGACGTTGGTGCCGACAAAGCCATCGCCGGGGTTGGCGCCGAGATTGCCTGGTACGTCTTGCGCCACTACAAAATACTGCACCACATCATTGGTCACCACACCAGCAAGATCGGCATGGCTGATGGTGCACGACCAGGTGCCACTGAACGCCGTGCCGCTGGCCAAGGTGCATGCCTGCGAGAACAAGGCACCGGCATTCTTGCGATAGTAGATCCGGGGCGCCACACCACCCGTGGCGACAGCGGAGAAGTCGCTGATGGTCACGGAAAGGGTACGATCAACGGTAAACGTCGTGTTGGGCAACGCGGCATAAACGATATTCGGCGCAATCACGTCGAGATACGTGCCATCAAACTCGTCCGCACCGATGTCGGGCGCAAAAGCGCCTCCATTAACCGATCCGACCGGACCCGGGCGCACTTGTTGGTCATGGTCCACCGTCGTGCTCTCGATTGGGGTGCCCCCCGATTCAATCTGCGTCGGCGTCACACCCATGTTCAAATGCAAATCGCCGATGGCGGAATTGGTGAAATTGACTGCAATCCCGGAAGCGCTTGAGCCGTCGCTTGCCGATGCGGTTTTCCATCCGGCAAAACTCAGGTTGCCATTCCAGAACCCGACCGTTGCAGCATTGGCGTTGAGCACGTTGAAATTGGAGGCATTAACTGGCCATCCGGTATTGCTTGCGGTGGCCCCGAAACTATTGGCGATCGCAAAATGGGAACCGGTGCCACCGTTGCGGGTATTGGTGATCAGGTTGTTGCGAAAATCGATGGTTTGATTTCGTGGCGTAGCGGACAGATCCCCGCGCAGGAAACCGAAACTGGGAATGCTGCCAACGCCTGCGGTACCGCTGATCTGGATCGTGTTGAAATAGATCTGATCCAGCGGATCCGGCGTCGATCCATGATTGGCCTGGATACCGATGAACGCGGTATTGGTGGTTTGACCGGCCCCCAGGGCAATCATGTTGTTGCTCACGGTGACGGAGAAGTTGCCGGAGCGGATGACCACACCGGCAACAATGCCCGGCGCAGTCAACGCCGTCGAAGTGCTGGCATTGCTCAGGCCGAAAATCCGGTTGCGGGTGATCGTGGTTCTGGTGCCATTGGCCCCGGCGATACCCGCTGTAAACCCACCGGTCGCGCCGGCATTGGTGCGGGCGATGTTGGAGATGACATTGTCAGCGATGATCGAATTCATTCCATTGCCGAGGGCAATGCCACCGGCGCCTGCCCCACCATTGGCGATCGAGGTATTGGTGGTGTCGGTCACGAGATTGCGGATCGTATTGCTACTGATCGTGAAGCCCGTGAAAGTAGACGCTGCACCGCCTGTCCATATTCCGCGGACAAAGCCTGCGTTGCCAGTTCCGAACGAAGCCAGGTTTTCAACGGTATTGTTGGCAACACTGACCGTTCCGGACGTCACGGAAGGAGCGACATTGATTCCCGAGACCGGGGAGTTTCCGGTGGTCAAGCCACTGGTCCCACCGCGCAAGTTGTTGGCGGTTGGGTTGCCAAGGGTATTCCCGCTGATGGTCAAGGAAGCCGTTGATCCTGAAACATTGATTCCAGTAACTGAACCGCCTACCGGTGCGGTCACGCCGGAAGAAGACAGTCCTCCGATCGTGTTGTTCTGAATCGTCACCGCATCAGGTGATGAGGTGTGTATACCCGCCACGAGGGCGCCGCTGGAGCCGCTGGTGAGTGAAGTAACCGTCAACAGATCGACCCCGGAGGCACCTCCGATGATGTTCGGCGTGACCGTGCCGACGCTTGCATTGCCGCCGGTGATGTTGATGCCACAGAGCACACCAAAGGTGGTGATGGCACCGCTCGACGTCGCCAGACTGATGGCGGACACGGTGTTGCCTTGCACCGATATCGGCGCGGCACCCGTGAGATCGATGTCGATTGCAATCA